>NZ_JADBSZ010000053.1:0-11678 GCF_020246425.1 Microcystis sp. M079S1 | reverse complement strand
TATTTCGGATACTTTCATCAAGATACAGAAATCGCAGACGGCGATTTGGTCTGAGATTGAATTTGATTGCTGGTATCTACAATTACGAACTTCGTTACCGACAAAAGGATATATCTTGATTACTTTTGCAAGAGATCTAATTATTTTAAATTGCTTCGTCTTAATGCTTTACATCAATCTCTTAACCAAAATAATCAGACAAAATTAATTCATGAAATTGCTGAAGAATTAGGTTTTTTTCACCGAGGATATCTGGCATCTGATTATAAAAAACTGTTTGGTTACTTCCCCTCGGAAACCTAAAAAAATAGTAGGGGTAGGAATGAGGATTATTTTTAGATTTATTTCGAGAACTCAATTCCTAACTCCTCTTTCAATTCAGAGGCTCTCCCGCACTTGTTTGGTAGGGGCGTATATTGTACGCCCTTTCTTCGATCAGATTTGCTGATCACCATAACCTCAAGAGAGCCATTAATAATTAGCCCCATCGAGATTAATTTACTTAACTCCCACTAAAAAAGTTGTACCGATCGCCATAATTGCCAATCCGATGAACTTGCTAATTAGAGTTGCTTGCTTGGCTAATTTTTCCTTGATGACACCGCCAAGGAAAAAAGCTCCGGCTGCGATCGCTAATTGGATCACGGTAAAACCGATTAAATAGGCAACTAAAGCGGCAACTTGCGCCCCGATAATTGATTCTCCGTAGGCATAACCGTGGAAAATTCCCGCGATCATTGCCAGAGTTGCCAGAGCGATCGTATAGAGATTAGAATGAGTTTGTAAACCTTTTTTCAGGGTTAAAACCACGCCAAAAATCACCACAGAAAGGGCAACAATCCCTTCAGGAAAAAGTAAATTTATTCCCTGTAAATGAATGCCTGTCCCGATTAAAGTGGCAATCGCAAAAGCGATCGGAATTAATAAACCCTGTTCCATCCCCACAGCAATTAAACCACTAGCCACCACAAAAGCTAAATGATCTAAACCGATAACCGGGTGAGCTAAACCCGATAAAAATCCGTTCCAAAAATTATCAGGAGTTTGCCCTCCCATAGCATGATGGGCGAGGGTTTTGCTGGCAAAAATTAACAGGAAGAGAGGGACAATAGTTAATATCTTTGTCCAACTTTGACGAAAAATTATCTTCATTGATTACCTCAAAATTATGATTCGGAAACCCGCGCAACAATCGCCCGATGTCGGGGACTGGTGGGGGTAATGATCGGTGTTTGAAACCCCGCTTCAACTAATGCCCGTTCGATATCGAGAGTAAAATATTGATCGAGATAGGGTTCGGTACTCTTGAGTAAGGTTAGGACATAAGGGGGCATTTTTCGATAAATTTCCGAGCGCGGATTCATATCCATCAGCGTCAAATAACCCCCCGATCGCAATAAACGACGCGCTTCGGCGAAAATTTCTCTAGTAGCCTGTTGGGGTAGTTCGTGAAACATTAAAAACGAAGATACCAGATCGTAGGACTGACTGGGTAATTGAGTTTTTTCCGCGGCTGCGTGTTGCCATTGAATCGTCTTTTGTTTTTGTTGAGCTTGGTATTGGGCAACGGCTAAATAGTAGGGAGAGAGATCTAACCCAGTTACCCGCGCTTGAGGATAAGTATCTTGCAGTGCGAAGCTACTCATGCCGACACTACAGCCTAAATCGACAATATCGTTAATTTCTGCCTTGATTTGCTCCTTCAATATCCGGTGATATTCCCGTCGCAATCGCGGATCGCCGTCAATCCCCGCCCCGGGCCAGATGGTAGAATGGACAGCATAGGCGGCAGATTCTACCTCAAAAGCTGGCAACCAGTCTAAATTGCCCTTTTCGTAAGCGTGGAAAGAACAAACGTAGTATTCGGGATAGACGAGATCGGGATTTTCTACCGCTTGCAGTTCCCAACTCCAATCCCGTTGCTGCCATTGTTTGACGGTTTCCCGCCAAGGTACGCCTAGTTTTTCGGCTCTTTTAATCATCATATTGCGGGCCTGATAGCGAGCGATGTCAAAAAGCGGTTTTATGCCGAGAATACGGTTAACTAGACCAGAAACAGGATTAAAGGAGGTTGGAACGGGTGTAACTGTCATAGAAAAGCTTCGATCGTAAATTTTCCCTTATTCATCTTATAACAGTGATCAGTGATCAGTAATCAGTAATCAGTGAAAAAACAGCACTGTCACCGCCATTTAATACTGCTCGGTTAATAAGTAGCTGGTTATAATTAAATTAAAAATGGATTTTAGGTTCGATCCCCCCTGCCCCCCTTGATAAGGTAGGGTTGATTCATGAATCAACCCTACCCTTGATAAGGGGGGTGTCTGATAATTTTTAACGCCTACCTACTTACCACTGACTGAAAACTCAAATCTGATTACTGTTTACTGACAACAGCAAAAAGCTCCCTAACCCCCCATCTTGCCAATTTTTATCATGAGAACAATCGCTGAAATCAACGACAAAATTGCTAAAAAAACGGCTGTAGTCTGGACAGTAGAGGAATTAAAAAGCCGCGTTACCCAGATGGGAATTAAGGAGGTTTTTTCCCAAGTAGATGTGGTTTGTACGGGAACTTTTGAACCGATGGAATCTTCGGGGGCAATTATTAATTTAGGTCAGACGGATCCGCCGATAAAAATTCGTCAATGTTGGTTAGATGGGATTCCTGCTTATGCTGGTTTTGGGGCGGTGGATTTATACTTAGGAGCCAGCGCTATTAGTGATCTAGCGGCCAAAAATGAGAATTTAGAGGGAGAAAATCCCGAAAGAGGCGGCGGACATATTATTGAGGATTTAATCGCTGGAAAATCGATTCAATTGCGCGCTGTCGGCCAGGCCACCGATTGTTATCCTCGCACTTCTTTTGAAACGATTATTTCTAAGGAGACTATTAATCAATTTTATCTTTTTAATCCTCGCAATCTCTACCAGAATTTTATCGTCGGAGTCAATGGGGGAGAGCGGACTTTATATACTTATTTAGGACCACTACAGCCGCGATTAGGTAATGCAGTTTATTCTAACCCCGGGGCAATTTCTCCCCTGTTAAATGACCCCGATTTAGAGGCTATAGGCATCGGTACGCGCCTTTTTTTGGGAGGAGGAATCGGTTATATTGCCTGGGAAGGAACCCAACATTTTCCCCTGCAAAAACGCCTACAAAATCGAACTCCTATTGGACCGGCTTCCACCTTAGCCTTAATTGGTGATGCTAAACAAATGAATGCTCGCTGGGTGCGGGGTTGTTATTTCAAAAATTATGGGGCTTCTTTAATGTTAGGGGTAGCAGTACCGATTCCAATTTTAAGCGAGGAAATAGTTCGACATTGTGCGGTAAAAGATGAGGAAATTGTCGCTCCAGTGGTGGATTTTTCTATTCCCCGGCGAGTCCGTCCTACCTTTGGTTTAATCACCTACGCTAAACTAAAAAGCGGTCGGATTATGATCGAGGGAAAAAGTGTTAGGGTGGCTCCTTTGGCCAGTATTTCCCTGTCCCGGGAAGCCGCTTTAGAATTAAAAGCACTGATCGAATCGGGAGAATTTACCCTCACAGAACCCGTGGCAAAAATTAATCTAGAGCGGACTTTTATACCCCAGGATCGTTGGGGTGGAAAATTATCAATTGAGTGAGGAGTTAAAGGATTGCGTGCAGGTGGCACAACTACAATTAGGCTATGCTGAAAAACTTTTTCGTGGGGGCAGGGTGTGGGGTGTGGGGTTTTACCGGTTTTGAGGTGGCCAATTACCTAATTTTCAGGGAAAAAGAGCCTAAATTTCCCCCCCGATCACGCCAAGGGCTGCCACTTTTTGATTTCAAAAAAGCCTAAAGATATTATCCAACAAGGTTTTTAGATTTATTCAGCAAACCCTAATTATTCATACTAAATCCGTTGAGTATAAGCTACATATCAGGAGAGGCACTCTTGCAAGTGGAGTGACTCTGAAATTATTACCAATGTATTAGCAGCTGCGTGTAAGCATCTCACCGAAAAACTAATGCGCGGGGGGTTTGGGGGGTAGAACCCCCCAAAAGCTTGGATTGAGTGATCAAGTGGAAAGTAATACTAAATCCGTTGAGTATAGGATACATATCAGGAGAGGCACTGACTTGAAAATAGAGGCTGAAATAACGCCAATTCGTCAATCAGAATATTCTCATGCTTGGCGGTGCCAACTTTGACATCAGGACTGCCGACTGCCTTCGTTAACGACCTAAAAGATTGGCAATATCACCACACCCCCCCGGAATGGTTGCGCGGGACTTTTCCCCACACCAACGACAACAATAGTGACGTTGTTCCTCGCTCATGTTTTTCACCCCGGTAAAATTGACATTTTCTACCACTGCTCCCGTGTGTTCTCCGCTGTCATAATTGGGGGGAACGGTACGACTGCGGGGGGTAGCATTTTCTAGGGAACCATAAAATAAACGCATTCCTTTCATATCTGCCCCTCTTAAATTAGCTTCGTAGAGAATTGTCCGCGATAAATTTGCTTTCACCAAATCGCTATAACTTAAATCGGCCCGCACCATATTCGCTTCGCTTAAATCCGTCCAGCGCAAATCCTGCCCAGAAATGTCGGACCCCGCTAACATTACCCCCAATTGTACTACTCTTGTACCGAACTCTCGATCCTCCGCATAACCCCCTTCCCCGTCTAGAATCGGTCTGCCTAGATAACGATCTCGTTTAATCGGTGATAATAGCCGCGATTGACTCAAAAAACGCAGTATTTTCGCTTTTCCAGAGGCATCGACACTGCTGAGGATGGAAGCGGTGCGACCTTCTGCGATTGCTCTTTCCTGGGGCCAATCTTCTAAAAATCCCTCCTCATCCAAGGCTAGATCGGAAATCCCTTGAAAATAGGAATCGATCGTCTGTTGTTGGGTAATGCGATTTTGTTGTATGGTTAAATCCTTAGAAATAACGTACTGTTCCCAGGCCACATAGACAGCTAACACGGCGATCATAATCTGTCCCAAAGCCCCCACCCACTCGGCCCAAGAACCAAACTCATCGTATTTAAAACTCTCTAACCATCGCAATATTCGCTCGTAAACTCCTAAATATTTCCCTAATCCGGCCAGAGCAGCTATAAAAACTATAAAAGCGAAAACCGTCTGACGTTCAGAGGGGGTGAGATAATGGGCGATCCACTGGCGAATAGAGGGTAAAATCACCTGTAAAGATATTAATATCGCTACTATCGCCCCAGAAAAGCCTAACCAGTCCCAGCTAAAGACCAGGCCGATGGTCATCAGCATCAGGGGGGCCAGTAGTAACCCCGCATTACCCGGTCGAAGATCTTTTAATAGTAGGATGCGCTGACGCACAGGATTACGCGAAGATAAAGAGGAGACGTATTCGGAAGCATCGGGGGCCGATAAACTGGTTTTACCGTTATTTTCAGGGTTATCGTCCCTATTTTCCGCGGCGAGTTTTTCTGGGTCTTTGCGATCGCTCATGTTAATCCTTGTCAAGAGAAAATAATTCCACACCGAAAACTGAGGCGAAAACTCTCGATAAATCTTGCTGTACTTGCATAAGACTAATATTAGGCAGAAACTGCCGTAAACTGCCCACGGGTTTATTAGCAATCCCACAGGGAATAATCTCGCCAAAACCGCTTAAATCCGGACAAACATTGATGGCAAAACCATGATAGGTAATCCAACGACTAACTTTAATACCGATCGCCGCTATTTTATACCCTTCTACCCATACCCCCGTCAAGCCCCCGATTCTTTCCCCCGACAATCCATAAATAGCGATAGTTTGCAGGATGACTTCTTCCAATTGTCGCAAATACCAGTGTAAATCCTGCTGATAATAGCGCAAATTGAGGATCGGATAGCCCACTAACTGCCCCGGACAGTGATAGGTGACTTCGCCTCCTCGCTCGATTCTATACACTTCTTTGTCGGTTTTGTCAAGATTAAATTTAATAAACTTAATATCTGAACCGGTACCGAGGGTGTAAACGGGGGGATGTTCCAGAAGGAGCAGCATATCGGGTAAGTCGGGATTAGCAATTCTCGCCTCCACCAGCGATCGCTGTTGCGCCCAGGCCAGAGAATAGGGAGTAATTGCCTGAATTTTCAGCCCACAGAGACGAGGTATTTTTTGAGCATTCATTGCGAGATTTGTCAAAATATTTAAGAAATGTAAAAGAGCGCAAAGGAAGATTAAAAGAAGGGAAGATATATATGTTGGGGAGAATACTAAGTGCTAATCTAAGGATATCCCATCTATTCGGATGTTAACCGTCGAACAGGAGAAACAATCACCGGATTCCCTTGCAGGCGGCCAAAATCGGTTTCTTTAAATAAAAGTTAACAGAACTTCGCACTTCTGTTAAGAGAAGCTTTGGAGAAACTTGTTAGAATAGAGGTAGATAAATCCAGTTGCAAATAGGCGCTCGACCCGATGAATTTTCCGCGCGATCCGACAAAAAAAAGAGAACGAGAACACCGACAATATCTAGACTGTGACCTCTAATTGACTTTCACTCAACAGTGCGATCAAGCGGATTTTTGAGGATTAAATTCCTAGCATCAACATCCCTTAAAAATAGTTGATGTGGACGGTCTATAGCAAAATTTTTAGATGGAGTAGTGAGTATGAAGCTATTGATTCAGGGCAATAATATCGCTGTCACCGAAGCTATTCATGATTATGTGGAACAAAAGCTGGAGAAAGCGGTGAAACATTTTAACGGCATGACCACAAAAGTCGATGTTCACCTCTCCGTGGAAAAGAATGCACGCATTCCTGATCGCCACAAAGCGGAAGTAACGGTTTATGCTAATGGAACAGTGATTCGCGCTCAAGAAGGAAGCGAAAATTTGTACGCGAGTATTGATTTAGTTTCTGATAAAATCGCTCGTCAACTCCGCAAGTATAAAGAAAGATTGGTGGATCATCGCACCAACGCCACCGTTAAAACTAGCGAGGTGGTGCAAGAGAAACCCTTAGATGATAGCCTCATTGGTGATCGCACTCCCGAATTACCTGCGGAAGTAGTGCGGATGAAATACTTTGCCATGCCACCAATGACTATTGAGGAAGCACTAACACAATTGCAATTAGTCGATCACGATTTCTTTATGTTCTGCAACAAAGACACGAACGAAATCAACGTTATCTATCAACGCAATCACGGCGGTTTTGGTGTTATTCAGCCCCGTCCCGTTAACGTAAATGGCAAAGAACCCCATTAACAGTTAGCGACTACAAATAAAACCAAAGACTGGAGAAATTCTCCAGTCTTTTTCTCATCTAACCAAGATTAACTTTAACCACTTTATTTTTTTCTGCCGCCGCTTTCGGGAGGGTGAGACAAAGAATACCGTTTTGATAGTTAGCGGTAACTTGGCTATTTTGCACCTCCACTGGCAGGGTAATCAAGCGACTAAATTTACCATAATAAAATTCGCTGTTTTCCACCTCGGCAGGGCATTCACGTTGCCCATTAATAGCCACCATTTGCTTGCTAACCTCCACATCGATATCTTTAATATCCATACCGGGTAATTCGATTTTTAATTCCACGGAATCCTCGTTAACGGAGATTTCCACCGGGGGACGAGATCCCAATGAAGTTGTCGGTAATACTTCTTGAAAAAGTTGATCGATTTGACGTTGGACAGAATTAATTTCTAGGAAGGGAGAATAAAGAGTGAAAGCCATAGTAATAATTTCCTTGAGAGGTTTTCTCTGACTGCGATTATCTCTATCTTAAGCAACTAACTTGGCTTCCACAAGACGGTTTTCAGGAAATAAAAAGTCGCAATAACCGATACAGTTATCAGTTATCAGTTATCAGTGGCAAGTGGGAAGTTGTGGGGTGTGGGGTGTGGGGTGTGGGGTGTGGGGTGTGGGGTGCAAAAAAACTGACGGCTGACGGCTAAAATAACTGTTATAACCATTGTTGTAATTCCGGCCAACCCAAACCCTGACGCACGATATCCGGTTGATCGCCGGTAAAATCAACAATTGTTGACACTTCCGAACCGGGGGCCGAACCATCTTCGATAATTAAATCAACTATATGATCGAGGGCATCGAATAACCTAGCGGATTCTAATCCCTTGGTGGGAAAATCCCCCTCCTGATCGGGAAGATGGGCAGAACTAGAGATAATGGGATTTTCTAGGGTTTCGAGAATAGTGCGACAGATAACGTGATCGGGAACCCGGATACCGGTGGTTTTCCGCTTCGGATTCATCACCACTTTCGGCACTAATTTAGTCGCCGGTAAGAGAAAAGTGTAGGGACCCGGTATAACTCGTCGCATAATCTTATAGGCATAATCGCTGACCACTGCGTACTCGGAAATATTCGACAAAGAAGAACAGAGAAACGTCAAGGGTTTATCATTAGATAGTTGCTTGATTTGGCGAACTCGTTCGACGGCGGATTTCACATTGAGATCGCAACCGATCGCATAGACAGTATCGGTAGGATAAAGCATAATTGCCCCATTTTTAAGGGCATGACAGATTTCTTGGATAGAACGTTGTTGGGGATTTTCCGGATGGAGAGAGTAAATAGTAGCCATGATAGCAAAATCGTCGCCTATTGGGATTGTCCCACGGGAATCGCCGGGGATATGTGTTTAGGGGCATTAGTAGATTTAGGAGTCCCCCTAGAATACCTGATTGCACAACTAAAAACTTTAGGAATCGAGGATGAATATCAGTTAAGGGCCGAAAAAGTGCATCGTCGCGGTCAAGTTGCTACTAAGGTTCACGTCGATGTCGCTGCCGAGAAGTCCGATCATCATCACCACCATCACCATCATACCCCCGCTCGCCATTTACCGGAGATTGAAAGTTTAATTAAACAGGCAAATTTACCCCAGAAAGTCCAAGAATGGAGTTTAGCGGTTTTTCAACAACTTGCGATCGCAGAAGGAGCCGTTCACGGGATCGCACCGGAAAAGGTGCATTTTCACGAAGTGGGGGCAACCGATGCCATTGTTGATATCGTCGGGACTTGTTTGGGTTTGGATTGGCTATCGGTGAGTGAATTATACTGTTCTTCTCTACCCACTGGCGGCGGTACAGTTCAGGCCGCCCATGGTCGTTTACCGGTTCCCGTGCCAGCAGTAGTACAATTGTTAAGTCGGCGACAAGTACCAATTTATAGTAATGGCATCGAAGCAGAGTTGGTAACACCCACGGGGGCAGCTATTGTGACAACTTTAGCTAAAAGTTTCGGTAAACCGCCGAAAATACAGTTAGAAAAGGTCGGTTTAGGAGCAGGAACAAAAGATTTACCGATTCCCAATCTTGTCCGGCTTTGGTTAGGGAAAAAAGAACCAGAAAAGCTAGATGAAATCGAAACTGTGGCAGTTTTAGAAACTCAAATTGATGACTTAAATCCGCAAGCGATCGCCTACTTAAGCGAGGCTTTATTACAAGCAGGGGCTTTAGATGTATTTAGTCAAGCAATTACTATGAAAAAATCTCGTTTAGGGATACTCTTGACAGTAATTTGTGCCTTGGATAAAATTGCTATTTGTGAAAATATGATCTTTCAGGAAACCACAACTTTAGGCATTAGAAGGACGATTCAAGAGCGATCGATCTTAAAAAGAGAGATACAATCGATCGATACTGTCTATGGACAAATTCGGCTAAAAGTTGCCTACAAAGAGTCAATTAATCAACCGATTACCGTACAACCAGAATACGAAGATTGTGCCGCAATTGCCCGTCAGCATCATCTACCTTGGCGATTTGTTCATCAAATGGCTTTAACTATTTGGCAAGAAAAAAATCAGTCTTGACAGCAGGTCAATTTTATCATAAAACTGCTATTGTTCAAAAGCTATTTTCAGGAAAATAATCCCAATTTAAAACCTGTTCCTGGGTAAAAGGACAATCAACTGGAAAAGTTTCTTTTGGTAAATTAGTTTCATTTACCGTCCCTCGCACTGCTTTCTGATAACATTCCGCGAAAATATCGGCTAAATAGGGTTTTAAGCTAGGACTATCCCTTAAAATAAGCTCTAATTGTTCTCTTTGTTCATCAATCGTATTTACCCAGCTATTAGTCCGTTTTTCCGGTTGATATTGCCATTTAAGTAAGTGCATCAAGAGAACTTTTAAACGACTGAATACCTCCCGTCTATTATTACGTCCCATATCAGATATTTCTTCGATTAAGTTATCTAAATCGAGGGCTGCTAAATGGCCCTTTTTTAAGTGATTTACGGTTTGCTCAAGCCACAAATTAAAATCAGTTTCATAAAGCTGAGATAATTGATTTTTCATGTTGATGATATCCCATTTAGAAGTGGGTGGTAACGGACCACTCTCTTAACTGTAACTGTTCAGGGGAGTTATCAGTAGGGGGAGCCAGTTGAGGTTCTGCCATTCGCAGTCGGATGTTAGCCAGCCCCATGTACAATCAAAAATACTAAATTTAGCCAATAAAATAAGGACGCTGCCAATTGCGTCCTCAAGGTGTCTGGAAAAGGCTTTTTTCCTAGACTTTCCGAGAGTAGTATTCCACTACTAACAGTTCATTAATCGAGAGGGCAATCCATTCTCTTTCCACAACGCCATTCACTTTGCCCACGAGGGTGTTTTTGTCAAATTCCAAATGACTCGGCAGGTTGGCTAAACCGGGGTATTCCATATTTCTTTTGACTAGATCCTGGGAACGCTCCTGATTTCTAACTCCAATCACATCACCCGGACGGCACTGATAACTGGCAATATCCACAACTCTACCGTTAACGGTGACGTGACCGTGATTGACTAATTGTCGCGCCCCCGGAATTGTCCCAGCCATACCGAGACGGAAAACGGTATTATCCAGACGCATTTCTAAGAGTTGCAGCAGCACTTGACCAGTGGAACCAGTGGCCCGGCGAGCTTTGCGGACATAGCGAACTAATTGTTTCTCGCTGACACCGTAGTTAAAACGCAGTTTTTGTTTTTCTTCTAGACGAATGGCATATTCTGAACGTTTTTTGCGGGCCTGGCCATGTTGCCCGGGTGCATAGGCACGACGGGCATTTTTACGGGTTAGGCCCGGTAATTCCCCTAAACGACGCACAACGCGCAAGCGCGGTCCTCTATAACGAGACATACAGACAGTCTGCTCCTATTTAAATTTATCCCAAAACTATTATCGTAGCACAAATTAAGTGATTTAGTTGGCGTGTGGGGTGTAGGGTGTAGGGTGTGGGGTGTGGGGAGATGGGGTGTGGGGTGTGGGGTGTGGGGTGTGGGGAGAATAAATAAAAGCAATCTCCTGAATACTGACTCCCGACTCGGAGAATACTGATCACTGATTACTGATTACTGATTACTGATCACTGATTCAAGCCTGACGGCAGCTGATGTATTTTTTTCATCGGAAATTTTGGGTCTGAAACCCCGCCGTTCTAGGTTGGCTTTACGTTAGAATTAAAAAGCCAGTCTCGAAAACCAAGTGGACGGCGCAGCACCTTGAAAACTCGGCTTAGGGGGTTCCGACCAGAAAAGCTTGGCCGGGTAAAAAGTCGCGCGCAACAAGTACAAGAAGCTATAGGTTGTCAACGTACCGTGGGACACACGGAATCGGGCTTCTGAAATGGGGCGAAAGTCTGTGGACTCTGTGTAAGACAGTACATGGTTTTTTAACTGTGGTATGCGACGGTGGTGGAAGCAGAAACTT
>NZ_JADBSZ010000052.1:0-94822 GCF_020246425.1 Microcystis sp. M079S1 | reverse complement strand
AGTAAGGGACTTGCGTGGGAATAATATCCCAATCGATCGGAGGGCGCAAGCTTTGCGCCCCTACAGTAACGGATTTTGTCCACAATGTAGGGGCGAACTGCGTTCGCCCAAAAGGTACATTATCAAAGCGCAAGTCCCTAAAGGGCAATCTTCGCAGGTATTTACTGCCCCATTTTTGACCCCAGTGCAAGGTGACGAGAATAGCTAAGACTGTCACACCCAAAACGAGAATGGTTCTCAGGAAGGCGAGGGGTTCCCCGAAAAAGGTTTGAAAGGCGGCAAGATAAAAGGATTCGCCGGGTAGGTTAAGGGTGGTGACTTCGAGTTGAAAGAAGCTGAAGTAAGTCCAGCGATAAGTCCATCCAGTAAAGTACAGGCCGGCGGCTAACAAAGCCAGCACACCGAGGAGTTTGCCGAGGGGATTGTATTCGGTGGTAGTCTGGGGTTCAGCCATGACAAACAGCCTAGTTGTGAGCGCAGAAAAGAGGTGTTAGGATTCTATCATTTCTTATTTATCTGGATATAGAGAGGTTAATCCGGTGAAGAAGACTATTTTGCAGGGGAGTGTTCTGGCTTTGCTGTGGCTGGGTGTGGCGAATGAGGGGCATTGGGCGGGATGGCAGGGTTCCGCGCGCAGTCAGGGAACAGTTTTAGAAGTGGCGGTGCCGGATAAGGCGACGGTGACGAGGAAACAGGGGGCTTCTCTGACGGGGCAATTAACGGCTTTTAATCAAACAAGTTTGACGCTTTCGGCCGGGGGTTATTCGGAAAAGGTTCCGTTGACACAAGTTCAGGCGATCGCTTTTGAGGGTGATGTCTGGATTACAGGAAAGCCTCTGCCGAGTAAGTTCCGAGGAAGTAAAATATTGCCAGATTTGCCCATTCAGGCATTGAAGCTGGGAAATCCTCCCAGAAAAGCGACGATCGCTCTAGCCACAATGAGTCCTCAAGGGCGAGAACGATTGTTAGAAGACACCCAGAATAAACCCCACGGAGTGAAAAAGATTCTCTTGAATTCGTCAGCAAAAATGACGATTCACATAGGAGAAATTGAGTAAGTTGTTATTGAGTTTAAAAATCGCTGAGTTTGTTCTATGTTGCCTCTGAAACCGATTTTTTTCTCTGTTGCTACTGATTTAACCGTCATTGCTTTTGCGGGATTTGCCGCTAATGCGACTCCCAAAACAACGATTTTGGCGAAGGATGCGGGTTTCAGTTTGCCATCTCCACAAGGGCAATTGAAGGGGATTAATACTCGGTTAATCGCTCAAAAACAACCCAGAGTAGCTTTGGTGATTGGCAATGCGAACTATGAGGAAGGCGCATTATCTAATCCTGTCAATGATGCGACGGATATGGCGAAGGCGTTACGGGAGTTGGATTTTGAGGTGACGTTGTTGCAAAATCAGGATTTGCGATCGATGGAGACAGCGATCAACGATTTCAGCCGACAATTGCGTAAGGGTGGCGTGGGTGTCTTTTATTATGCGGGACATGGGGTACAGGTAGAAGGAGAAAATTATTTAATTCCCCTCAAGGCACAACTCCTGAATGAGAAAGATGCCCGTTATAAGGCGGTTGCTTTGGGTAAGGTGCTGAATGCAATGGAAGAAGCTAGAAATCAGGTCAATATTATTATTATTGATGCTTGTCGGGATAATCCGTTTTATCGGCGGTGGCGATCGAGCCGTCGGGGTAGCAATGTTCGGGGATTGACGGCTGTTTCTCCTCCCAGTGGCATTATTATTGCCTACGCTACGAGGGAAGGAAATACGGCGGCAGATGGGGTAGGACAGCGCAATTCTCCCTTTACTTCGGCATTACTGGAAAATATCAAGAAACCTAATATAGATGTGCAGTTGATGTTTCGGCGGGTCAGCACATCAGTTAAGGAAAAAACAAACGCAGTCCAACAACCTTGGACAGAAGGGAATTTAGAAGGGGGTGAGTTTTATCTCAATCCACAGCAATCCGTTGCAGTATCGCCTCCTCCGTTCAGTCCTCCCCCTGTTACCCCATCGCCCGTGGTTACGCCACAACCAACACCACCTACCCAACCACGATCGACCCTCATCTCCTCAACCACTGGCGTGGACTATACAACGCTACGAGAACTCCTGCAACAAAAGAAATGGGAAGAGGCGGATCAAAAAACCTGGGATCTCATGCTGGCGGCCGCTAAACGAGAAAAAGAAGGATGGATAGACAGCAAATCCGCCGAGAAGTTTTCCTGTGAGGATTTGCGGATGATCGATCGAGAGTGGTTAGATGCTTCCGGTGGCCAGTTTGGCTTTTCCGTACAATTGGCTATCTACAAGCAGACAGGCAACTCGATCGGCGACTATAATAGTCAAGCCTACGCTCGTTTTGGGGACGCAGTAGGCTGGCGAGTCAACGGAAACTGGAAAACTTATTCCGATTTAACATGGAGTACAAACGCACCATCATCAGCACCCAAAGGACACCTGCCGGGCATCGGGGGGAGCGGCATCCTGGATAAGAGGGTTAGTGTTTGGAGAGGGTGGATTTTGGCAGGGCCGAGGTGTTGTGGCAACCTCTCGCGTTGCGGCTTGTGAATTGTAGAATATAAAGGGTTTCGCAGTTTTTTCAAACTCCGATCCTACATCGTTTCCACACGAGGTTATCAGGGGTTCCGCGATTCGATACCTGTCACCGTCACCCCAGGAGGGTAAATGCCATTTTCCCCTACATAATCTATGGTTTATAATTACGATAGATATTAACCAGCGCAAGTTAGGAGTAAATACTTGTCAAAAAAGAAATTTCGTAAATCTGTTGAAAGCATTCGTTATCAAATTCTGATCCATCATCAAAAAATTGCCAATGAGGAACAAAAAGAATCCCCCGATGAAAACTTAATTAATTACTGGAAAAGAGAAATTAAAGGTTTAGAAAAAAGTTTATCTAGAGCAGAAAAGCGATTAAACAGAGGAAAATAAGCAATGATTTCAAACACTGAAAAACCCTTGAAAGTCAACTCTACCTTGGCCACTCTATTATCTGAATTAGGTGAAGAATGCGAGGCGGTTGTATTCTTACTAAGTCAGCTTAAATTACCAAGCCTAACTGATGACCAAAAAGGGGATATTTTGGCAGAATTAATAGGCTCAATTACTCACTTGCACGTTCATACCGAAAATTTACCTGATTTAATTGGGGATGAAATTTTAGCTTTGCCAGATGATCAATAATGTTATGATGATTCTTTGTTCTCTGGTTCAGTAGTAGTAGGTTGGATTGAGGCACGAAACCCAACACAAAGCCTATAATTGTTGGGTTTCACTCTGTTCAACCCAACCTACATAACTTATCAAATCAAACAAATTCGTAATCTAATTTTAAAATATAAATTAGGAGGGAAAGATGAAAATTCGCTATGAATTAATTATTTATTGGAGTGAGGAAGATCAAGCTTTTATTGTTGAAGTTCCAGAATTAGCAGGATGTATGGCAGATGGAGAAACCTATCAAGAAGCTGTACAAAATGCTGAACTTGTTATTCAAGAATGGATTGAAACTGCCAAACAACTAGAACGAATCATTCCTGAACCAAAAGGACGACTATTATTTACCTAATAATGAAGTTTCTCTCGCTGCGGCTTGTGAATTGTAGCATATAAAGTGTGTCGCAGTTTTTGCAAAATCCGACATTTGAGGTTTAATTTAGGCAAACGCTGCAATTGAGCTTGTAATCATTGCCATTTATAACCGCTTCTTCGAGGTTCTTTACTCGGCAGATAATCGGCTATTGGGATTGATGTTTGACGTAGGTTAGTAATACATCATTAATCAGGTCGTGATAGCTCTTTTCTTGAGCATGATTCCTAAACCACTCAAGGATTTCTGAATCCAACCTGATACTAATTTGCTCTGTTTGTGGATTTGGTTTGACCAGTTTAGCATTCTTGAAAAATTCATCATCTAGGGGAGGAATATCTGAATAATCAATATTCTCATCGGACATTTGCATAAATTTCTCTTGTCGCTCTTTAAGAGGCATATCAAGGGAAAATTCAGGGTTGCTCATAGCGTTTTCTCTCCCGTTCATTGGCTTTTCTGGCTGATATGAGACGAATGCTTTGATTTCTTTGAGTATGAATAACTACGATGATCGCTTTCTTTTCTTGGGTTGTAAGCGTTATTTGCCCTATTGAAACAAATCTCGTTTCCCCATAGTTGCATCGGGTATCCTCAAAGGTCAGGATAGAAGGATCAGCGAATATAGCGATCGCTTCCTCGAAACTGATACCGTGTTTGATGAGATTGCTTTGGTTTTTATTGTTGTCCCAGTCGAAGACCATATCATCAATATATACATTTTTGTGCGTACAAGATCAAAGCATCTGATCAATCGCTTTTTCTGGGAATGAAAAGTAATTCATTGATCTATTCGGCTCTTCTGGTTTCTGTGTGGAAACGAGGTCTATACTAGAGTTCTTCCATAATTAATTTTTGAGAGGGCAAAAATGAGAAAAATAGGCATAAAATCGCATAAAATCACTAAATAGAGCATTTAATTGATTAATGCTCATTCTTAATTTTCCTGACTCCGAGACTACTGGCTCCTTACTCCTCACCTAACGGAAGATTTTTGATTTTTGCCAGAGGTCTAGTACAAAAATTCTGCACTATCCATAGCATGGTAGGGAATGGGAGTTAGAAGACAAAACAGGATAGACTTTTCTCTAGTCCGATCGATTTTGAGGGCCATGAAGGATTTATTGGCAATTTTTAGCAAGGAATTAAGCTCCTGGTTTTGGCGCTGTTGGTTAGCGGTACTATTAACCGGCAGGGTTTTTTACTTCCTATTCACACGCAAACCCGATTGGCGCGTCACCCAAGAACAAATGGTGGCAGCCGGGCCCGCCTCGCTGATTATCGCCATGATCACGGCCGCAGTGATCGGCATGATCTTTACTATCCAAGTGGCCCGGGAGTTCCAAGCCTTGGGCGCTGGCAGTATGGTGGGGGGAATTTTGGCCCTTGCTCTCGGTCGGGAACTCTGTCCGATTATGATGGCGATCGTGGTGGCCGGTCGGGTAGGATCGGCTTTTGCGGCGGAAATCGGTACCATGAAGGTGACAGAGCAGATCGACGCACTCTATATGCTCAAAACCGATCCCGTGGAATATCTGGTGCTGCCTCGTTTAATTGCCTGTTGTCTGATGGTTCCCGCTTTGAGTGTTATGGCGTTGCTGATCGGTTTAGGTAGCGGTTTGCTAGTCGGCCAAAGTTTATACGGGATTGCTAATTCAGTTTTTCTCGACTCGGTTCGCGGTTTTCTGGGTGTGGGAGATGTGCTGAGTGGACCGGTTAAAGGGGTGGTTTTTGGGGCTTTAATCGCGATTATCGGCTGTAATTGGGGTTTAACGACCGATGGCGGTGCTAAAGGAGTCGGCCAAGCTACTACCGCAGCCGTAGTCACTATGCTCTTAGCGATTTTTGTATCTAATCTGCTGATGACCTGGATCTTGTTCCAAGGATCTGGCAATAGTTCGGTTTTATTTGGACAGTAATTTCAGTTCAAAACTGTCATTTTCTCGCCATTGTTCTAATACTAAATCCAGTTATTAAAGACTGATTATTTATTCCTCCTTTTGCCTCTTGCCCCCGCCCCCCCCCGATGTCGTAGGGTTGATTCATGAATCAACCCTACCCCTACCCCCACGAAAAACTTTTTGCCGCAGACCACTAGGTAGGGTTGGCTGAATAAATCTAAAAACCTTGTTGGGTAAGACTTTTAGACTTTTTTTCCCTCAAAAAGTGCCAACCATTGGAGTGATCGGGGGTAAAATTCCGGGACTTTTTCCCTGAAAATTAGGTAACTGACCCCCTCAAAATCCCTAAAACCCCACACCCCACACCCCACACCCCACACCCTGTCCCCACGAAAAACTTTTTGCCGCAAACCCTAGCTAACTTAACAATACCCAGTTCACCAAAACTACCCCTGCACCACCTGTTTAAGGGTGGTAAAGGTTTCTAGGTTGATTAACCCCCGGCGCTGGCCTTTTTGGTTGGAAATGCCCAAAAATACCGATTCTCCCTGTTTGGGATTGCGATCGAATCGGGGTGAAGAATTGATATAAACTAAAGCACTATCGGACTCCATGGCGAATTGACGACTTTCTCGATAGGATTCGGTGACAATACAATCGGCATGACCGCTACTATACTTATTAATCCAAGCGATCGCATCAGTTAGGGTATCCACTAACCTAAAGGCCACCGTTTTTTCTAAATAGGGTCTTTGCCAATCATTATCGGTGGCAATGGTTAAATGTTCCGGAAAATCCGCCGCTAATCGGGTATCTCCCCGCAATTTAAAGCCTTTTTCCTGCAAACTTTTAAACAAACGACTTAAAGTCGAAGAATTCTGATGGGGACTAATTAAAACTTTTTCGATCGCATTAACCGGATCGGGTATGCTGCCATGACTATCGATAATTACCTGACGGGCTAACTCCAAATCGCCACTAGGAGACCAATACAAATAACAGTTTCCCATCGCCGCACGCAAAACGGGAACCGTGGCCAATTGACTCACCTGACCGATTAAACTAGGGCGACCGTAGGGAATAATCAAATTAACATAATTTTCCTGGGTCACCAACTCCTCTAGGGAGGGACTACAATCACAGGGTAAACCACTCACACAATCCACGGGTAAACCCACATCTTCCAATGCTTCTTGGATAATTTCCGTAATCACCCCATCGGAATGACTAGAGGCATTGGAACCTCGAATAATCAAACTATTGCCACTTTTTAGGGAAAATCCCGCCGCTACCATCGCTAATTCCGGAAAACCTTCATAGACTAAGGCAATCACTCCTAAGGGCATCCTTTGGCAATAGGTTTGGGAAGGATTAAGTTGATAGGCCGCGTTAATTACCTGTTGCAGCGGATCCGATGCTTCCGCTAGTTGTTGCAATACCTCCACCGTCGTCTCTAAACGTTCGGGAGTTAACCTTAACCAGCGAATCATTTGTTCTGAGACAGCCATCTCTCGACTAACTTCTAAATCGAGGGTATTGGCTTCTAAAATGCGATCAAAGCCAGTTTTAATGCCCTTAGCGATCGCAATTACCCCGCGATTTCTTTCGTTGCCATTAAATTGACCTAGAGCCAGAAAAGCATTGTATGCTTGCTTAAAGATCGTCAGGGGGGTTTTGGGGGAACTTTCGCTCATAGATTGATAGATTGATTGTTGTCTAGCGTCGATAGGCTAACCAAAAGATGAACGCGGGCAAAATAACTAATAGCATAACTAGAATTGCCCCAAAAATTACGCTTACCCCCGGCGGTGATTTTAAAATTAAGGGTAGCCAGACGATCGATAATAACAGAATTATCCCCATCATCAGGGGTAATACCTCTTCCCCAAGGCGCCGATTCGTACTCACCCAACGAAATCCCGTCCAGCGCCAAGTGCGTTTATAGGGATAGTGGGAGGCTAATTGTTCGATAATTTGGCCGTTTTCCTGTACCACAAATATCTGTTGACAGCGATCGCAGCCAAAGGCATCGGTCAATAGAATCGGGCATAATGTCCCTTTCCGACGACAGGGACATGGATAGTCTTGGTGTTGGTCGATTTTGGTATATTTATGCGGTCGCACAAGCTAATTTTTTGTTTATAAACGGTTGTTTTTAGTCGCTCGTGATCAATAGCGAAGGGATTCAATGGTTGCCCAAAATCCTGAAACCTGTTTCTCACGGGTAATTCCCATCTTAAGGGATACCTCTAAATTATTCATCCTGACCTTAAGGTATATTTCAAGATTTTTTCAAGCGGGCAACGCGATTCGAACGCGCGACATTCACCTTGGCAAGGTGACGCTCTACCACTGAGCTATGCCCGCAAGCCGTTTTTTTACACTTCTATAAGTGTGCCAAATCTCAGAGCATTTGTCAAGTAGTTTGGAGCATTTTTTGACAATGATTCATCTTCTGGCAAATCCCCCAAACCCGTAATAGCTTCGAGAACCACTTCTATCTTAGCCTGTAGTCGGTTGAACTGATGTTCCAAGCGATCAAAGCGCTTGTCAATGGCGGCGAATTTTTCATCCACTGCGGCGAATTTTTCAGCGATATGGCGTTCCATAGCCTCAAAAGCTGCCGTAATCCGCCCCTCTGGTTCTAAATCTAATTCCAGAGTCTTGATTCTCTCGACAGCGTTCACTAATTGCCGTCTGAGTTGGTTAATATATTTGTTCTGTTCAGCTTCGCTCATCAGTGGAACTCCGGGAGTGGGGACAACTAAAATCCTAAATGCCGGGGGAATTTTCTTAGCCTTCCATCAGTGCCTGTTGGGGATTATTTTCCAATAATTCTAGGGGTTTATCTTCATTCCGGGGGCGCAATTGACGCATGAGACTAGCCATTTCTAGGGCAGATAGGGCATAATTCCAGCCCAAATTACTTTTAATACCGGCCCGTTCGAGGGCCTGTTGTAGAGTATCAGTGGTGAGAATACCGAAGACAACGGGAACACCTGTCTGAAAAGCGGCCGCAGCAATACCCTTAGCGGCCTCGGCAGCAACGTAGTCAAAATGGGGCGTTTGTCCGCGAATAATTGCCCCTAGACAAATGACGGCATCGTAACGGTGGGAAAGGGCGACTTGACGGGCTACCATTGGCACTTCAAAGCTACCCGGTACCCAGATATAATCGACTTGGGTGCCATCGGGATTGACATCAACCCCGTGACGCTTCAGACAGTCTTGACAGCCTGATAACAGTTTATCAGTGACGAGATCATTAAAACGACCAATCACGATCGCAAAGCGCCAAGAGGATATATCCTCGGTAAAATTTCCCTCAAAAACAGTCATAAGGTGTGGGGTGTGGGGTGTGGGGTGTGGGGAAGTGGGGAAGTGGGGAGATGGGGTAGTGGGGAGGTGGGGAAACTGTCTCATCACCCTATCACCCTATCTCCTCCTGTCTCCCGTCTCCTGATCAAGGCTAAATCACTAAAAAGTTTAAAATAGCGACGGCAACGACTAAAATCGCCCAAATTGCCGAACCCACATAGAGAAGGGGTTTCGATTGATCCCAGTTTTGGGGGGAAGCATAGGCAACGGGGACACCAATCACCATCAGCAAGGAAAATAAAACTAAGGCAATGAGAAAAAATTGAAAAACAATAGACATGATTGGGTTCTCCTAAAGCAGTTGATGTTTATTTAGATAATTCTCCCAGATTTGATACTTGTATGGAAGAGCCTCGCTTCCACTCAACTTAACTGGACGATCCTTCCTCTAAGTCCTCTCTGAATCAGGGGTTCCCAGGAGATATCCCTGTCAGACTGAATCCACGAGCATTTTAATTTTACTGCCAGTGACTACCCAGCCGCAGCGGGTTCTAAAATTTTTTTGATGTCTCCATCCTTGCCAAAAGCAGGATTGTAAGGGTTAGGTGGGGGAAGTGACTCCCTGTAATCCCTTGCCCAGATTACAGTATTTTCGCGTTTTCGCCAAACCTGCCCTAGAAAGGTCTCCAGACTGCTGAACTGCTAAAAGCTAATGGTCAAGCCCCCCAAACGGATGCCAGCGCCAAAAATGACGAACAATACTGCTAGAGTGGTGACGGCGACTATGTGCAGGGCGAGGAAATTTAAGTTTTCCTCGCTCAGTTTAGGGATGAGAAAAAAGCGGGAATGAAGGGCCAAGATGAGAGTTAATAGCAGTAAAGCTAACTTAATGCCTATATAAACCGATAAAAAACTATCAAATGACCAAAAATCACGAAAACCGGGCAAATAAATCCAAGTAAGTCCTAGGCCTGTTATTACCTGCAACAATAGCGCAGATAACCCAAAACCTTCAAAATATTGCTCAAATTGACGAATTCGGTCTGGTTCTCGGTTTTTGAGGGCCTGGGGTAGAACGGTGACTGCCAACAATAAATGACCACCGGCCCAGACGGTCGCCCCTAGGGTGTGGAGAATTACTAAAATTTTGAACAACATCGGTTTCTCTCAGTCATGATTTGCTAACTTATAGTACTTGACCCGGTTATTGCCGAGCATTTAGTAACAATAGATACAGAAAAAATCCCGATAACTTCTCCTTACTAAAAAATATGGATTTAATTTTATGTCATCAAACGGCGGATTTTGACGCTTTGGGGGCAGCGGTGGGTTTATCGTTGCTGAAAGCGGGTAGTCGCATTGTGTTAACGGGGGGAGCGCACCCGACGGTGAGGGAATTTTTGGCCCTGCATCGGGATGAATTCGCTTTAATTGAAATGCGTAGTGTTAATCTGGCCCGTATTCGCTCTTTAATTATCGTTGATAATCAGTGGCGGGAGCGTCTGGGAAAAGCTTCCCAGTGGCTCGATTTAGGGCATTTACAGGCGATCGAATTGTATGATCATCATTTGGATAGTGAAAGCGATATTCATGCCTCTAGCGTCCATTTAGAAGCGGTGGGAGCCACCACGACTTTAATTGTCGAAGCTTTACAAAAAGCCCACATTAAACCAAACTCGATGGCAGCGACGGTAATGGCACTCGGTATTCACGTTGACACGGGTTCCCTGACTTTTGCCGGTAGTACCCCCAGGGATGCCTATGCTTTGGCTTGGTTAATGACCTGTGCTGCTAACATTAAAACGATCGCCCAATACTGTCAACCGAGTTTTTCCCCGCGCTTACAGGAGTTATTTAGCCTTGCTTGGGAAAATCTAGAGATTAAAACGATCCATGACCGTAAAATCGCCCACGTTCTCCTCCATACTGCCGATTTTATCCCCGGTTTGTCTAGTGTGGCCGAGCGCCTACTGGAATTATCCGATAGTGATGCGCTACTTTTTGCCCATAGTTATAGTAAAGACGAGGAAGATAATTCCCGACAGCGTTTAACCGTGATCGGTCGCTCTAGAATCGATGGGGTGAATCTATATCGGCTTTTTTCCCCCTATAACGGCGGTGGTCATGCTCAGGCAGCTTCGGTGAGCTTTCGCGATGTTCAGCCAGTTCAACAGTTAAACCAACTGCTGGGGGACTTAATTGCCCAAATTCCTCCCTCTCCCACCGCTAGGGATTTAATGTCTTCCCCAGTGCGGACAATTCGTCCCGATACTTCCATATCTCAAGCCGAGCGCATCCTTTTCCGTTACGGCCATTCGGGTTTATCGGTGGTAGATGAGCAGGATCGCTTAGTTGGGGTGATTTCTCGTCGTGACCTCGATTTAGCTCTCCATCACGGCTTTTCTCGCTCTCCCGTGAAGGGATACATGACTTGTAATCCGAAAACTATTACCCCTGACACTTCCCTTCAGGAAATCGAGTCGCTGATGGTAACGTATGATTTGGGGCGTTTACCCGTACTAGAAAACGGGCAGTTAGTCGGTATCGTCACTCGTACAGATGTATTAAGACAGATTCATCAAAATGAGCGGGTGCGTTTTGAAGGGGTTGCTTTGGTTTCCTGTCTTTTACCGACGATTAAAGAGCGTTTAGAGCCGATTTTATGGTCATTCCTGCAAGCTGCCGCCACTGCCGCTCAAAAACGCGGTTGGCATCTCTATCTGGTTGGGGGTGCGGTGCGCGATTTATTGTTAGCGGCAGAAAGGGATACTTTATTGTTACAGGATATCGATTTAGTGGTGGATGGCTGCCATCGCGTCGCCGATGTGGGTGCAGGGGTGGAGTTGGCTAATTGTTTACAGGAAATTTATCCGGGGGCCCGGTTATCGATTCACGGGGAATTTCAGACGGCGGCTTTGTTATGGCACAAAGATGAGCATTTTGGCTCGTTATGGGTAGATATCGCCACGGCACGCACGGAATTCTATCCCTATCCTGCCAGCAATCCCCAAGTGGAGGCTAGTTCGATTCGACAGGATTTGTATAGAAGGGATTTTACGATTAATGCTCTGGCAATTCGCCTAACTTCGCCGAAAGAGGGGGAATTACTCGACTTTTTTGGCGGTATGTTGGATTTACGCGCCCAACAAATCCGGGTTTTACACGCTAATAGTTTTATCGAGGATCCGACGCGCATCTATCGAGCGGTGCGTTTTGCCACTCGGTTAGGATTTGTTATTGAACCCTTGACAGAAAGCTATATTAGGTATGCGATCGAAAGTGGAGTTTATGATCGCTCACGGCAACAAAATCAGAATGCACCCGCTTTACAGTCCCGTTTAAAAGCGGAGTTGAATTATATTTTAGAGGCGGATTACTGGGAAAGTGCCTTAGAAAAGTTGGCTGATTTAGAGGCTTTGCACTGTTTACACGGGGATTTAAGCTTGAATCGGGCTTTATGGCGACAATTGCGCTGTCTCAGTCGTTGGTTAGATTGTTTAAGTCTGGAATTGCCGGTGAATGCTTGGTTAATGCGGTTGGAATTACTAATCGCTTCTCTGGCTGTGGGGGAGAGAATAGCGATCGCTAATAATTTACAATTGCCCAAAGATACTGTGGAGCGTTTACAAAAACTAGAAGTTATGGAAAAGGAGATTAGCAATAATTTTGCTTATGATCGACCCGTTAGTCAAATTGTCAGCTTTTTCAATGGTTATAAGGTTCCTAGTTTGTTACTGGTGGCGGTGAGGAGTGAGACTAGGATGCGGGCTTTAATCTGGCAATATTTAACTAAATGGTCGCAGATCGAGGCTCCTATCGACGGCAATGACCTAAAAGCTTTGGGTTATCAACCAGGTCCCCAATTTAAATCGTTACTTGCGGCAGTGTTGGGGGCGACGTTAGATGGAATAGTCAGCAATAAAAGCGAGGCTATGGCTTTTATTGCTAGATTAACTCGGGCTTGCTGAATAAATCTAAAAACCTTATTGGGTAAGACTTTTAGACTTTTTGTCAATCAAAAAGTACCAGTTGTGGGAGAGATAGGGGGAAAATTCTGGGACTTTTTCTCTGAAAATTAGGTAATTGACCAGATGAGAATCGGTAAAACCCCACACCCCACACCCCACACCCTACACCCTGTCCCCACGAAAAACTTTTTCAGCAGACCCTAACTAAGTCAGCAGATTAGGTATCGGCTGCCCCTTCATTTTCCGAAGATTGTCTTTGATCGCTGGAATAACCGCCTCTACCTCCTCTAGTGGTGGTACGATTAGAGGCAGCCCGGAATTGACGAGCGTAAGCGCGGTTGCGTTCAGCTTTTTCTTTTTTCAAATTACGACGTTTAGCCACAAGAATCTCCTTGGGATAATAGATAGACAAGCGGGGAAACGAGCGCTCGCTCCCCCTATTGACATTGACACTCTCCGCCCTAAAAGTGCGGAGATTCTTGGGCTGAATCCTGCCTCCACTAGCAACGCTAATTTTGGTCTTACGGTTTCATGTCTAGTCCGACTACACCGATAAGGCAAGCACTCTTATGGACTACTCCCCAAGCGTAAATTTCTGTGTGTCCCACAGTATTTAATTGTTTTGCGTTCTTACAGTTTGGACTTAATTGAACACCATGGACTGTTAGAAATTTTGAGATCACGGAGTAGGACGTTTAACCTGTTTCCTCACGTTCTCACGCTCGGAACCACCGACAAACATTCTCGCACAAAGCCGTCCTAAAAGGACGGGGTTTTCAACCCAAATTTCCGATAACCTAGAATGGTTACGGTCGGGGATTAGTAGCGACGCTCCCGATTGCGATCACCACCACCGAAGGAAGATTTGGGTTCTCTTTCGCGAGCTTGATTGACTTTTAATTCTCGTCCCATCCATTGAGCGCCGTCAAGAGCGGCAATAGCGGCCGATTCTTGCTCTGGGGTTTCCATTTCCACGAAAGCGAACCCGCGTTTTCTTTTCGTTTCCCGATCCATGGGGAGGTGAACGCGCTTAATTTTACCATATTCGGTAAAAACCTCAACTACGTCGTCTTGGTCAACCTCGAAGGGGAGATTACCAACATAAATTGACATAAAACCTATCCTTGCACAGATAAAAACAACAGATTTGTAGAGAACCAAGATTTCGGGAACTAGCTGAACCAATACTAAACAGAAACGCTTTGACCATTAATACTGACAACGAGCCGCAGTGCCGACTTTTATTCTCGATCTCCATCCTAGCACATAGCTATTAGCTTTTATCGATTCTGCCTCTCTCGCCACGGGAGCAGATAAACTAGACTAGAATGCTGCCCTATAAAATGCCCTAATTATGAGTTTATCCCCCCATCCGATCGAAACTGCCCTAAAAACCCTGGCAGCGAAAGCGGAAAATTCCATCGAACCAACAACAACCCTAGAAGACTTAGAACAGCTAAGGGTGAATTATCTGGGTAAGAAAGGAGAATTATCGCAGATTTTACGCGAAATGGGCAAATTAACCCCCGAAGAGAGACCGCGCCTCGGTGCGATCGCTAATGAGGTCAAAGAATTAGTACAATCGCTGCTGGAATCCCGGCGAGAAAGTCTCCAGAATGCCCAAATTAAGGCGAAATTAGCGGCGGAAACCCTCGATGTCACCCTGCCTGCTCTTAGCCGTCCTTTAGGGCGAATTCACCCCTTAAATAGCACAGTTGATCGCATGATCGATATTTTCGTCGGTCTCGGTTACAGCATCGCCACCGGGCCGCAGGTAGAAACCGATTATTATAATTTTGAGGCTTTAAATATCCCTGCTGACCATCCGGCCCGGGATATGCAGGATACTTTTTTCTTGAGGGATGGTCGTTTATTGCGGACCCATACCTCCCCGGTGCAGATTCGCTACATGGAAAGTCATGAACCCCCGATTCGGATTGTGGCCCCGGGCCGCGTTTATCGTCGCGATACCGTGGATGCAACCCATTCCGCGGTTTTCCATCAAGTGGAATTATTAGCGGTGGACCGGGGATTAACCTTTACGGATTTGAAAGGAACAATTAAAGAATTTCTTAAGCAAATGTTTGGGGCCGATTTACCGGTTAAATTCCGCGCTTCCTACTTCCCTTTTACTGAACCCTCGGCCGAGGTAGATGTGCAGTGGAAAGGCAAATGGTTGGAGGTGATGGGCTGTGGTATGGTGGATCCCAATGTCTTAAAAGCAGTCGGGTATGACCCCCAAATCTATACGGGTTTTGCTGCTGGTTTTGGCGTGGAAAGATTTGCTATGGTATTACATGAGATAGACGATATTCGCCGTTGTTATAATAGCGATATCCGCTTTCTCCGCCAATTTTAGGGGGATAAACACGATGGTCAAGAGTGAAGATTTAACCAAAAAAAGACTACTATCCGTGGCTTGTCATGCCTCGATCTTTTTGAGTGCTACGCTGGTATCGGTGGGGATTCCCTTAGCTATTTATTTCATTTCTGATGATGGAACGGTGAAGGAAAACGCCAAAGAAGCTTTAAACTTTCACCTGAATATGTGGTTATACTACCTAATTGCCGGGATTCTAATTTGGGTTTTAATCGGTTATTTGCTCCTAGCGATTCTTGGTGTGGTGAACATTGTTCTCCCCATTCTTGCTATCCTGCAAGTCTGGAAAGATGCCTATAAGGTTTTCCGTTATCCTTTTATTTTCCGGGTTCTGTAATTAATTATCGGGGTTGAAACCTGTTCAACCCTTTTTTAGTCCTATTCCCACTAGAAAAATAACCTCTGGAGTTTATGACTAAAATTGTCATCATCGGTGCGGGGATAGTGGGGGCTACCATTGCCTACGAATTAAGTGCCATCGAAGGATTAGAAATTACCCTCATCGATGAAAAAAAACCGGGACAAGGAGCAACTGGGGCTGCCCTAGGGATTTTAATGGGGATTATCAGCCATAAAACCAAAGGTAGAGCCTGGAAACTGCGGCAAGAAAGTTTAAAACGTTACGAAACCCTCCTTCCTGAGCTAGAATCCCTCACCGGACTGACTATTCCCTGTAACCGTGATGGTATTGTCCTCCTGCGATCGAGTGCCGAAGACGAAGAAAATTGGCGCAAGTTAGCCCAAATCCGCCAAGAACAGGGATATTGTCTAGAAATATGGGATAAAGAGACTTTAAACCAAAAATGTCCCCAAGTGGCCAGCGATCATCTCCAGGGTGCTATCTATTCTCCCAGTGATCATCAAATTAATCCAGTCCTGCTCACGGAGTCTCTCGTCGCTGCTGTGGCAAGAAGGGGTGTGAAATGTCAATTTGGGGTAAAAGTTGAAAATTTCGGGAAGACAGAGCTTCAAGGCTCTAATTTGAGGCAATGCACCCAGGTTTATAGTTCCAATGGTATAGAGGAAACCGACTCTTTGATTCTTTGTGCGGGAATTGGTGCCACTGCTTTAACCGAAACTCTTACCCATCCAGTGGAGATCCGACCGGTTTTAGGGCAAGCTTTACAGATAAAATTGACGCAACCCTTAGAAAGTTCCGATTTTAAGCCGATTTTAACGGGAAATGACCTGCATATTCTGCCTTTGGCCGGAGCAGAATACTGGATTGGAGCAACGGTGGAATTTATGGACGAAAAGGGCGAAATTATCGCCGATACTGCCCTATTAGAACAAGTGTATCAAAAGGCGATCACTTTTTGTCCCTCTTTGGCCGCGGGTGCGATCGTGCGTACTTGGTCCGGTAAGCGACCGCGACCGGAGAAAAAATCCGCTCCCATCATCGAATATTTGCCCGGATACGATAACGTTATTCTGGCCACGGGACACTACCGCAACGGGGTTTTATTAGCCCCCGCTACCGCTAAAATCGTCAGGGAAATGTTAAGTGATAAGTTAGGGTTTGCTGAAAAAGTTTGTTGATGGGGTTAGGAGTCGGTATTCGGCTTTTTTCTCCCCTCTCTACAATAATTACTCGCAGCCAGAAATATGTTGCTTATTATCATACTTTGTGCTTTTTGTCAAAAAAAATTTTTTTTTGCAATAAAACTACATAAAAAAAAGATCATCGTTGTGGGTGAAATTGACTGATTTACCCGTCTTAATTAGGATCACCTTCTAGGTCTGGCAAGGGTTTCAACCATTGCTGCCCAAAAAAGCACATAGCATCCCATTGTGAAATTCAGTAAAATCGCTGTAACCATCATAACATCGTTGTTAAATAAAAATCTTTCTCAATTAATTCTTAAGAATTTATAAATATTGCGGAATGTTAATTTAAATATTCTCAAGTTTTTGCAGTCAATAAATAATTTTTGCTTATCTTTGTCGGAAAATAGAACTCCCGCAACAATCCAACATCTACCATTGGGTTAGGAGTCAGTTATCAGTTATCAGTTATCAGTTATCAGTTATCAGTTAACTGAGAAAACTCCCCACACCCTACACCCTACACCCTACACCCCACACCCGTTCGGCTGATCTCACGGCCGAAGTCCACACCCCACACCCCACTTCCCCAATTCCCCAATTCCCCACTCCCTGCTATCGGCAGCCGATGACCCTATCTGACCAAGAAAGACAACAACTCTGTGACACTGCTCGGGAAGTGGCGAAACTTTCCTATTCTCCCTATTCCCGTTTTCGAGTGGGGGCAGCGGTCTTGACAGATAAAAAGATTTATGCTGGTACTAATGTAGAGAACGCTAGTTATGGCTTGAGTTTGTGTGCGGAAAGGGCAACTTTAGCGCAAATAATCGCGGCGGGCGATCGAGAAGTACGGGCGATCGCTATAGCCTGTATCGATGGGGTGGACAAGGATGATATTAGTCAGTTAACTCCCTGCGGAGCCTGTCGTCAATGGATAGCCGAATTAGCGCCGCAAGCAGAGATTATTATCTGTGGAACCCAGCAAAATTATTGTTTTAGTCTCTCGGATTTACTGCCTTTTTCCTTTCGTTTTTAACTGTGGGTAAAGTATAGGGTTCAAGGTACTACAACAACGGCTAAGATAACTGGTATAAGAGCCATGATCTGACAAAACATTAGTATCTAGTAAATACTTGAGAGTCATAAATGAACATCTCTCCCCGTTGAGTTGTCGCGTAAATTATCAAAAGTATCATCATCAAGACTTGTCAAATTTACCCTTTGCCTAAAATCTTGCAAGGCTGACCAAAAATCATTAACCTCTCTAATTGCTACTAATACCTCTTCATTATCGGGAAAATCAACTTCCTCTAATAACTCAATAATTTTGCCTTTTTTAATTCCTTTAACTAACATAAGTAGGTAGGCGTTAAAAGTTGTCAGACACCCCCCTTATTAAGGGGGGATTAAGGGGGGACTAAGGGGGGATCGGCACCCCCCTTATCAAGGGGGGCAGGGGGGATCGAACCTAAAATCCATTTTTAATTTAATTATAACCAGCTACTTAATATCAACTCCTTCTAAATGATCTGGATCGTAGAATTCAACATAGAGAGAATCATCAAAAACAGTTTTTACCTCCTCAAATGAGACTTCGTGCTTTGATAGATTGTGTTCTGCCTTATTCTTATCCCAGTCAAACTGCCTAAAACAATTATACTGCTACCCACTGAAACTGATGGCACATTTTTTATATGTTTTGTCTATTACTTGAACGGAATATATTCAATTGTATTGAACCATTCGTCAGGTTCAGAAGCCTTAGCAATCAATTCTAAATCCTTGACAAATTGACCAATAGTGCCTCCAAGTTGATGACCAAAAATTAAACCTGAAAACGGTTTGCCTTTTACTTGCCAAGTTTCGGCTAAAACTCTAAAGCGAATGTCTTGGGTAAAGAGAATGCGCTTAAGCTCAGTTACTCTTAGCAAAAGTTGATCATCAGGTAGTTGTTCGGTTCCGTCTTCAAATGCTGTTAATACATCTATGCCTCGGCGACGCAACTGTTCGGTAATTGCCTGGGGAACGTGAACATCCATGTACAAAGCAATAGTCATTTACAGTAGCCCTTTGGCTTTCATACGAATATAAAAAGGCGACTTGGCAGCTTGATTAGTCATATTTTCTTGTACTTGTTGCCATTCCAGGGTGATTTCTTGGTCAATTTCTTCTTGATGGTCAAAATAGTAACCCATGGCTGCATGAGCTTCGGCTAGGGTTAAATAAAGGTGTTGACGACAGATTTCTTCTACCGACCAACCATAGGCGATGTAGTCCATGACAATTTGAGCAACGCGGATACGCGGTAATCTTTGTAAATGCGCGGGTTGGTCGTCACTTTTTTCTATGTGTGGATAGGTTAGAGCTAACATAGGGCCTCTAGTTAATTGACTTGACCCATTCTAACAGTTTTAGGCGTTACTGGATCAAGATATGAATGCTAATTGTGCATCCTATCCACAACCAACGCTGAGGACTAGGTTTTAAAAATTGACTAGGGGACAATTCATACTTAAAATCAGCAACGCCGTTTCCCGTTCAAGAGACGCATTACACTTAGTTAATATACTACAAGCTCGGCACAGTATTAGGCAGTGCCTTCGGTATTGCACTGAAAACGTCTAACTGATAACTGTTATTAGTCAGTTCACTTTGGCACACTGGACGAATCTATATCTACATACCACAAATTCTTAAGATAAGTAGGTAGGCGTTAAAAGTTGTCAGATGCCCCCCTTATCAAGGGGGGATTAAGGGGGGATCCCCCCGCCTATCGGCACCCCCCTTATCAAGGGGGGCAGGGGGGATCGAACCTAAAATCCATTTTTAATTTAATTATAACCAGCTACTTATTTTCCCATCGCTCTAGACTGTATCAGATTTATCTGAAATGACTATATTCTTTGAATACCGATCAATTATCTCCTCCCGTAGCGACATTTTTAAATCTTTCTTGGGCAGCAGAAAAAGCCTCTTTCATCACCCTTTGAATCCTCTTAGGATCGGGTTTTTTACCCCCCATTAAATCGCCAAAATAGACACAAGCGCCCTCTCCTAGGGCCCAGGTATAGGCAGCGGACCAAGAAGCGGCGATCACACTGCCAAAACCGGGGATAAATTTCACCAATTCCCGACCGATGGCCTGAGCCAAAAAGCCGCCAGCGATCGCACTGACGATTCCACCGGCTTGGGATGGGGTTAACACTTGACCGTATAATTTGCCTAAAACCCCCACCATTGACACTTGTAGGGCGGTTAACACGGGCATAGTCGCTAAGGGTAAGGGAATCGCCGCCAAGGTCGCCGCTATGACGGAAAAGGCTAACATATAGCGTCGGGCCACGTCCCGATAGAGATGGCCTAATTTATTGCTGGTTTCCCGATCTAAAAGTTGGTGGATGGTGTTGGCCTCGGCTTTTGGCAATAAATCAGCTAAATTGTCTCTAAATGCCTCTAAACCGTAAAAAACAGGGTTGTAACCGTCTTCCTCTAGGGTGAAATCGATTAGCACAGAATTGTCGTATAAATCCTTAAAAGTTTCTTTGATTTCTTGATAGGCACGATTGATATCCTCGCAATCGGGAGGATAAGGGGGATGATCGGCGGTATTAGGAGTATAAAGCTGATGAAGGCAGGTGACAGCCAGTAAACAGGGGATTTTAGGGTATTTTTGCCGCAGTTGTTTGGTAATTTCCAGAAGGCTATCGGTGGCAAAATCATCAATTTTTACCGTCACGATAAAAACCTGGGCGCGTCCCGTATTTTCGGCTAAATCTGCTAATAATTCCGCGATTACCTTGTCTGTGTGTTGATAGGCATCCCCTAACCCCACCGTATCGGTAAAAATCAACAGGGGTAAGTCTTCCGCAGGGTAGGTGTAGCGCTGGGTGTTTTGGGTGTGGGGACGGAAACCCTGCCCGACGATTTCCGCCGAAACTCCCGTTATTCCCCGAATAATCGAACTTTTTCCCGTTTGCGGTTTGCCGATTAACAGCGCCTCGGTGGTGGGTAATTCTTGACGGACTTTTTCTAAAATTTCCGCCACTTGATTGTCACTAACACTAAACCACTGGAGGACAGTATTAGTCAACTGGTCGATGGGGAGTCTTTTCATCACTTCCCCCGTGAGACTATTCCAAGTATTGACCAAAGAATCAATGGGCAGTTTATCAGTCATGGGGATTAGAAGGGTTTATGATAACTAAAATAGAGATTTTCAGCCATAGAATCAGACGATGACAAAAGCCGCAATTAGTCCGCAAGATTTATCATGGCCTTTTTGGCCAATTGTACCACTTTATCCCTACGGTCAAAGACGGACAATTCGCCAAGAAGTGGTGAAAGATACGCTCTGGACATTTGAGCAATTGCAGGGTATTTTTTATGTGGTTGTGCCGATTCGTATGACGGTAATTAAGTTAGCATCCGGGGGTTTATTTGTTTATGCACCAGTGGCCCCGACTCCTGAATGTATTCGCTTAATGCGTGAGTTGGAAAGTGAACACGGGGAAGTTAAATATATTATTTTGCCGACGATTTCTGGGATTGAACATAAGGTTTTTGTCGGTCCTTTTGCCCGTTATTTTCCTAAGGCTATAGTTTATGTTGCTCCTAATCAATGGAGTTTTCCTCTTAATTTACCTTTGAGTTGGTTGGGTTTACCGGCAAAACGAACAGAAATTTTACCTGCTGACTCGGCAACCACTTCTTTAGGAAAAGATTTTAGTTATGAAATTTTACCCGCAATTGATCTGAATGTGGGATACTTCTCGGAAGTGGCTTTTTTTCATCACTACTCTCAAACTCTGCTGCTGACTGATGGAATTATTTCTATCCCAGAAAATCCTCCCGCTATTTTAGAATTAGACCCCTATCCTCTCCTGTTTCACGCTAAAAATAGTGCTAAGGATTTGGTGGAGGATACCCCAGAAAATCGCCGTCGGGGTTGGCAGAGAATTTGTCTTTTTGCTCTTTATTTTCAACCTCCTGTTTTAGCTGTTCCCAATTGGATTAAGGTCTTTCGAGATGCTTTTACTGCTCAGGAAAAGAGTAAAAAAGCCTATTTTGGTTTATTCCCTTTTCAATGGGGGGATGATTGGCAAAAGACTTTTTTAAATTTGCGTCGAGAGGGGAGGTTAATAGTAGCCCCAATTTTGCAAACTTTGATTCTTAATCGCACTACTGACGAGGTTAGTCAATGGGTTGATAGAATTTGCCAATGGCCGATTAAACAGGTTATTCCTTGTCATTTTGCTAGTCCGATTCAAGCTGATAGTCAAGAGTTTCAGCAGGCTTTTTCTTTCTTGTTAAAAGATTCTTATTTACCTAAAGATGACTTGGAATGTTTAGAAAGTATTGATAGTTTTTTAGTGCGCTGGCGATTGACTCCTCCTCCTGATAAAAAATTGTAATTTATGGCTAAGAACTGCTATAATATATGCGGTTGTTAGTTGATTGCTAATCAAGGTCATGCAAATTCCCGAAAATCCCAGTAATGATGACATCAGAGCAGCGTTGATTCAATTAAGTGATGAAGTTAGTGATTTGCAAGAAAAATTCAGCCAATCACAGGACGCATTCAGTAAGTGGCGAGATGAAATAGGACAAAAAATTGATCGCATAGATTATAAATTTGATGCCTATCAAAAAGGTACAGATGGTATGGTGAGAATGGCTACTACTATCATCATTGCCACCGCTTCTGTGGTGGTTTTATCTAGTCTTAGTCCTGCGGTGACAGCAATTATCACCGCTTTATATTCTGCTAATGCTCATTAGTTACTTTATCGCTAAATTCTGGTGCGATTCGGTGCGTTACGCACTCGCTAACACACCCTATCTTTCCTGAATTTTTACCCGTTTGTTTAATTGATTCATAGTCAAGGAAATCACCAGATTAAAGAATAAATAGGTTGCCATAACTACTATTAACATTTCTAGAGCTTTTCCTGTCTGATTAGCGATGGTACTAGAGATAGCATAAATATCATTATAACCGATAGCGATCGCTAAACTAGAGTTTTTAACAAGGTTTAAACATTCATTAGTTAAAGGAGGAATAATCACCGGCAAAGCTTGGGGAAAAATTACTAATCTCATCACTAATAAAGGTTTTAATCCCAAGGCTTTAGCTGCTTCCCATTGTCCCCGATTAACCGATTGAATCCCCCCCCGTACCGTTTCCGCGATAAAGGCAGCTGTATAAACAGTTAAACCGATTAAGAGGGTGGCAAACTCGGAAGAAAGATGTAAACCGAAGTCAATATTTTGATTAATAAGATTAACTTGGGGACTTTGCCATTCTAAACCCCAGATTAGAGGAATTATAACTAGGATTAGTAGGCTAGTTAGGCATAAACTAAGTTTATTTTTTAGGTATAAAAATACTGAGATAATTATTCCTAAAGCAATGATAGCTAAGGCTAACCATGTCCTGAAACTATTAGCGGGAAAAGGTAAATAGACTCCTGAGTTATTTAAAAATACCCTGCCAAAAAACTCTAAAGATTCCTCAATCTTCGGCAGTTTCAGAAATACAGCAAAATACCAAAAAAATAATTGTAATAATAAAGGAGTATTGCGAATAGTTTCCACATAAATTGTTGCTAACTGACGAATTAACCAATTATCCGACAAGCGACCTAACCCGATGACTATTCCCAGACTAATCGCCAAAAATATGCCACTAATCATAATGCGGAGGGAATTAACTAATCCCACCAAAAGAGCGCGAAAATAGGTATCGGTGGGACTGTAGGCAATAGGAGAGTCACCAATCGCAAAAGAAGCTGGTCGGTCAGTATCAAAGAGAAAGCCAAAGCCAAAACTTAAGCGTAAGCGTTGGAAATTAATCACTAAATTGCGTCCAAAAAACCAGAAAATTAGGCAGACAATTAGCAGGATAATTACCTGTAGAAAAATCTTCTGAAATCGCTCATCGTACCAAAAAGAATTTTTTTGAGGTAAAGTCATATTTATTATAAGTAAGTGGTTCTAATTAAATAGAAGATAGATTTTGCCTCTGATCCCCCCTGCCCCCCTTGATAAGGGGGGTGCCGATCCCCCCTTAGTCCCCCCTTAATCCCCCCTTAATAAGGGGGGCATCTGATAATTTTTAACACCTACCTACTTATATATTCCAGAATTTTTAACAAAAGAAATCGGTGACTTTTGGCCACCGATTGAGAAAATCAAAACATATTTAGATAACTCCGAGACGGGAGAGACCGAGGATGACACCGGCACCGAGGACATGACCAAAACTGGTAGTACCCAGTAAAGCGCCTAATCCCATACCACCGAATAAAGCGGGGGAAGGTAAAGCAGGACCGACATTTTGTTGTTGAATAGTCGCTTTACCGAAAGCAATAGCGAGAATATTGCAGATAATCATGACAATCGCCACTTTGGGACTCCATTCGCTGGAACCTTGTACGGCGGTAGCGGCCATTAATAGGGTTGAATACATTGAAATTCTCCTGAACAGGTCGTTTTAAGTTTTTAATCTTAAAGGTAGTTTTCACCCCACATCACGCCCTGTTGCAATACTTAATAATCAAAAGCAGAGGAGTCAACGATAGGGCCGATTCGTTTCCACTTCTGAACTACTCGCTTAGTACAAATTCAAGTTTAAGCCTACTTCTCTAGCGAAGACGGCTAATCCTTTCTTTTCAATGGTTTTGATAGCTTTGGTGGAGATGCGTAGTTTTACCCAACGGTTGCCTTCCGACCACCAAACTCTTTTCCATTGTAGGTTAGCTTCTTGTAATTTTTTGGTGCGACGGTGGGAGTGGGACACCGCATAGGCGTTATTGGCCTTTTTCCCCGTCATAGTACAGACTCTAGACATAATTTGCTCCTGTGCGATCGATGTTTGTCAATAGTCAACCTTTCTAGTTTAACTCAAATCTCGCCAGAAGTCCCCCCCTTCCCCTGGGTGAAGTGAAAGGAGATAAATTTAACAGCAAGTGGGGGGATTAAGAAGTTGATTAAACCGGTTCACTGCTCAGACAATTTCGACAATTGCATCAAAGGTAATGGTGAGAATATTGTCAACAAATTTAGCTGTAATTTTTTACTGAATAAAAAATATTTTAATAAGTTTTACATAGTTTCTATTATTCTAGTTAATTCATTTTTATTTTTCCACAATTTTACTTGAAAATCTTGGTATATTTTGGCGATAAAAGGGGCTTGATTATCTTGGGTTATTCTTTCGATTTTATCGATTGTTTCGACAAAAATATTAATCATGGTTTGACGAGGTAAGTTGCCAGAAACTAGAACAAATACTTGAGCCTGATAACGGGCTATCTGTTGAACTTCTAAAATATTTCTACCAATGTTTACATCTTTAGTTAATACTATCCATCCTCTTTGACTAACAATAGGTAGCCACTCCGTATCCGGTGCATCTGGGGCAAAATGGGCATGATGAAATTCAATTTTAACCCCTATTTCTTGCAAAGCTTCACCGATAGATTTTCCTAAAGCGCGGTCGATAAAATAGGTGTATTGATAGGTCATGCCGCTTGCCAATTGCACTCGAATAAAATCGCTTTTTCAATTTGCCAAGGTTGACAATTATAATCATTGGCAATATCTTCTATAGAGTCCCCCGCATCATAAAGTTCTGTGACAACTTTAGTGGGAATTCCTGTTCCTGCGATCACGGGTTTTCCGAAGGAAATATTCGGGTCTATCTTTAGTACTTTATTGCTGAAGTCTTCCCCATTTATGTCGATAGTGGGAAAAAGCCGTGTGGCGATATCTTGTTCATCCCATTCAATACGAGTTAAGAGATTATTTAAGAATTGTTTCATCGTCAATTGTCCCGAACGGGAGGCATTAATTAAATGTTCAAATTGTTCAATAAAAAGGTCAGTTCCATCGGTACTAAATTGTTTTTGAACTAGAGGATGATCGGTGTTAAATTGTTCACTAATATAGTCTAGGGCCAGTCTAACTTTATCGAGAGGGATGTTATGAACTTTGCGAATAACTCTTAAAACGTGCGCTTCCACTAAGTTAGTAAAGGAAAGTTGCGGAATATTCGGATTAGGTCGTTGAATGAGGGGTAAAAACTCTTTTTGTCCTTTTTTTGTCGGGTAGGTGCGTCCTCGTACCCACGTTCTCAGAGTGGGCAAAGGAATATGGAGATAGCGCGCAGTATCGGCTATAGTGTAGGTGGGAACATGATAGAGATGCTCTAGAGATAAGGGAGATGATGCTTTGACCATCGTTAATATTTTGGTGAAGTTGTTGAGATGAGATTATCGCCTATTATTTCATTCTAGCTAATTTTGGTATCCTTGAGGATAGGGATAAAGCAGGGTACATCTTATTTTTGTAAATCTAGCAAGTTGGGATTTTTACGCGAAAACTCTCTGATAAAATTGGGCATTACTTCCGACTTTATTAATCAATCCAAGCTTTTGGGGGGTTCTACCCCCCAAACCCCCCGTTGGGGGCGTGGCGCCGCCCCCAAACCCCCCGCGCATTAGCTTTTCGGTGGGATGCTTACAGGCAGCTGCTGATATATCTGTGATAATTCAAGAATCACTGATAATTGCTCATTGTCGGTATTTCTGCAAATGTCAGATGCAGCCATAAAGTAGGATGAGGGCAGTGGACATTGGGGGCAAATGAGGTTATATTTTATCTAGAGAAGAACGTTTGTATGTCGCAACGATAATGAGTAACTCACTGCCAAAATATCTAGAGGAAATCACAGGCATTTATCAACAGGGTAAGGCCACAGAACACAGTTATCGTCCTGCTTTAAAAAAATTAATTGAATCCCTAAATAATAACCTACAAGCTCTCAATGAACCCAAAAGGATTGCTTGTGGCGCTCCAGATTTTGTGATTAATCAGGGTATAGTAGAAATTGGTCATCTGGAAGCCAAAGATATCGGAACTTCTCTCAAAAAGGTTGAAAATACTCCCCAAATAAAACGTTATTTACAGGCTTTGGGTAATTTAATTATCACCGATCATTTAGAATTTCGTTGGTATGTATCGGGAGAATTGCGTCTATCAGCGTCCGTGGCAACTCTTAATCAAAAAAAGCAAATTAAACCTGATTCCCAGGGTATTTTACAAGTAGAACAATTGTTCTGTCAATTTTTCCTCTCAAAAGTTATTCAGATAACAACACCGCGAGAATTAGCCAAAAAAATGGCCGCTTTAGCGCAGTTAATTCGAGATGCAATCGGCCAAGCTTTAAAAGATCAAGATTGCGGGGGAATGTTGCGGCAACAATTGCAATCTTTTCAACGAGTTTTAATTAGTGATCTCAATGAAGCGCAGTTCGCGGATATGTATGCACAAACAATCTGTTATGGTTTATTCGCAGCACGCTGTAATACGGATCAAATAAGTTCTTTTTCCAGGGAAACGGCGGGATTTCGACTACCGAAAACTAACCCTTTTTTGCGGGGAATTTTTCATCAAATTGCTGGTACAGAATTAGATGAGCGGATTACTTGGGCCGTGGATACTCTAGCGACTATTTTACAACAAACGGACATGGAGGGGATTCTGGGCAGCTTTGGAAAACGCACACGCAAGCAGGATCCTGTAGTTCACTTTTATGAGACTTTTTTAGCCGAATACGATAGTAAAATGCGTGAGTCTAGGGGGGTTTATTATACCCCTGAACCCGTGGTTTCTTACATGGTTCGCAGTGTGGACTATATTCTAAAAAATAAGTTTCAGATTCCTAAAGGTTTGGCCGATGCTCAAAAAATTACGATTAAAAATCCTAATAATAGCCAAGAAACTCAGGAAGTTCACCAAGTTTTAATTCTCGATCCTGCTGTGGGAACTGGCACTTTTTTACACTCTGTTATCGACCATATCTATGACAGTTTTCGTCAACAGAAAGGGATGTGGTCTAGTTATGTCAGTAAACATTTATTACCCCGTCTCTTTGGGTTTGAATTACTGATGGCTCCCTACACCGTAGCACACATGAAATTAGGTTTACAACTTCAGGAATTAGGCTATGATTTTAGTGCCGATGAACGCTTGGGAATCTATCTCACCAACACCCTACAGGAAGCTTTTCAAATTCCCCCTGCTGATGGTTTTTTAAATCGCATTCGCGATGAAGCAGCCGCGGCAAAAGATGTTAAGCAAGAAATGCCAGTTATGGTTATTTTAGGCAATCCTCCCTATTCCTATCAGTCGATGAATACTGACCCTTGGATTGTGAATTTGGTTAAGGATTATTATCAATTAGATGGAAAACCATTGGGAGAGAGAAACCCTAAAGGTTTATTAGATGATTATGTGAAGTTTATTCGCTTTGCTCAGTATCGGGTAGCGGAAACTGGTTATGGAGTTGTGGCTTTAATTACAAATCATGGTTATTTGGATAATCCAACTTTTCGGGGAATGCGTCAAAATTTGATGCAGACTTTTGATGAGATTTATGTTTTAGATTTGCATGGGAATAGTAAGAAAAAAGAAGTTTGTCCCGACGGTTCACCCGATCAAAATGTGTTTGATATTCAGCAAGGTGTAGCGATTGCGTTTTTTATTAAGTATCAAGATAGTCAGCAAGATTTAGCCAAGGTTTATCATGCTGATTTGTGGGGTGTTAGAGAGGTTAAAGAGAATAGAGAGTTAGTTGGGGGTAAGTATCATTGGTTAGATGAAAATGATATTAGTTCAACTGAATGGTTAGATATAGAGCCTAAAAAACCATTTTATTTGTTAAGAATTCAATCAGAAAAATCGCTAGGTGAATATAATAAATATCATAGAATTGATGAAATATATATTACTCATATCTATGGTTTCAAGAGTCATCGTGATCACTTTGCTATAGATTTCGATAAAGAGCAGATAGTTAAACGAATTACTGAATTAGTTAATCAAGATAAATTAGATAATTCTTTTTCTGATAAATATGATTTAGGAAAGTGGGATTGGAAGAAAGCAGCTACAGCTTTGAAACAAGAGATAGACTTGTGGAGATTCCTTGACTTATGCGCTTATAGACCCTTCGACAATAGGTTTATGTTTTATTCTGATTATGTTATGGATAGAACAAGACCTGATTTAAGAAACCATATATTTAACAAAGAAAATTTGTGTTTAGTTTGTTCTCGTCAAATAGCAAATAATGAATATAGACATTTTTGGATAACTGACTTAGTTCCTAATGATTGTTTGATTTCAAATATCACGAAAGAATCTAACCATAACTTCCCCCTTTATCTTTACCCAACCAATACCCCAACCCTATTTGACACAGAAGCAACCAACTCGCCAAATGGTCGCCGTCCCAATCTAGCGCCTGAATTTATTAACAAACTTTCGGCAAAACTTGAATTAGAATTTATCAGTGATGGCAAAGGAGACAAAAAGAAAACCTTTGGACCGGAAGACATTTTTAACTATATCTATGCTGTCTTTCACTCTCCCCAATATCGCCAACGTTACGCCGAATTTTTAAAAATAGACTTTCCTCGTGTTCCTCTCACCAGTAATCAAGAATTATTCTGGGAATTAGTCAAAAAAGGTGACAGATTAGTACATTTACACCTAATGAAAGCAACGGGAAAAGAAATTAGTAGCTATCCCGTGGCGGGTTCTAATCTAGTCGAACAGGTGAAATATGACGAAAATAAACAACAAATTTCGATTAATTCTGACCAGTATTTTGCGGGGATTCCGCCTCAAATTTGGAACTTTTATATCGGCGGTTATCAAGTGTGTCAGAAGTGGCTAAAAGACCGCAAAGGTCGCCACCTTAGCTACGATGACCTAGAACATTATCAACAAATTATCTCCATTTTGGGCGAATCGATCGCAATTATGGAAACCATAGATATAATTATCAATAAATATGGTGGTTTCCCCTTTAGTTAAGCCACCGGTGAGAGAAGATTAATACTAAATCCGTTGACTATAGGCTACATATCAGGACAGGTAAAAGGGAGAATAAATAATCAGTACAGGTGCAAGATTTTGAGAGAATCGTGCTTCAAAACCTTGGGGTTTCATCGGCCCGCGTCCTGTAGGGGCGAAGCATTCGGGCAATAACCTATCGGTGAAACCGGAGATTTTCTATCCGAATGCTTCGCCCGTACTTTTTGCCGCAAACCCTAGATTGATATTTTATCGCAGGTTTCAACCACAGATAAAGCGTCTTCTAGGTTATATTTATTAGGGTTTCTCTTCCTTTTTTGTTGCGCTTGCCTTTTAAATTTATATTGAAATGTCTGAAGAATTTTAACTTGATTAATTTCAAATCCAAAGGTATTGAGGGTTTTCTCAAATAAGCCACAGGTGGACAATTTTAGGATAATGTCATTATCCAAACAATAAACAGAACCTATCAAGGTTAAACTCCTAACACCTTTTCTAGATACTCGTAGGTTTCGTCATCAAATTTATCCCAGTCTAACTGATTGGCCAAATATTCATTAATAATCTTATTGCCATTTGGGTTGGGTTCTAATAATTTTAAAGTAGCCATGGCTAAAGCAAAGTAGTCCCTGTTATGCCATCCCTAGTTCAGAATAATTGCACCTATGTCAATATCGGGATGATGAGAGATAAAATGTTCTTGAACATATTTACTGAATTTTTCAGCATTTTGGAATTTCCCATCCTCAAGGCAGTTATCATAATCACCTAAGAGTAATTCAGTGGCAAATTGATTAGCTTCTTTTTCTTCGCTATCATTATCAAATGTAATCTCTTCATCAACTAATACCCCATCTTTTAGATGTGCTAATGCTAAATGTCCTAATTCGTGCGCTAAGTTAAAAGCGAGTCTTGCCGACTGTTGATATTTTGAACTAAGAATAATTACAGGACAAGTGGAATACCATTGAATTAATCCAGCAAATTTCTTAGTTTTGTCAGGAAAATGATCAAAGTATCCCACCGCTATTCCCTGAGACCAACAATAATCTAAAAGAGAGGTCAAGTCAACCTTTGGCTGTTGACTTAAGATGTCTTCTCTGATGGTTTTAGCATCCTTAGGTAAAGGGGTATAATTAACTTCAACCCCCAAGGAAATTAACTCAGCAAAACGACTCGCTAAAGCTTGTGCTAGATGGGGATGTTGGTTATTTTGGCTATTGTGCTGTTTAAATTTAGTATGAGGAGGTCGATTAAATTTGACCTTTTCTTGAGGGGTTAATAAGGATGAGAGGTCAAGATTGAGCTTTTTGGCGATATAACCTGCCCCTTCTAGGACTGCAACGGGTTTATCATTGAGTTCATCATCCCACCAACTGGGCAAGCCATTTTCTCGGACATAATCTTTTTTTAGTCCGATTTTTGAGAGTTTCCCGTAGAGGGCTGCCATGGTAAGGCTTTCTGTCATGGTTTCACCCTCCTTTGTCGGCAATACTAAGTTTTTTAAGGTTTTAGGGAATCAAAGTAGATCAGCATATTCTTATCTCTAAGATACCATCTCTAACTTAATTTTTGCCCACTGGCAAGAGTCCCTTTTCAGCGATAAATGACTCTCTACTCCCAACGAGAGTGATACAATTGTTAACACCACAGACCAAGAGCCAATCGAAGCGAGAGAATAAAAACTGCTATGTTAAAAGCCCTACTCGGAGATCCCAACGCCCGCAAAATTAAAAAATTTCAGCCCCTCGTCACCGAAATCAACCTGCTGGAAGAAGACATTAAAAACCTATCCGATGAGGAATTAAGGGGCAAAACCAGCGAATTTAAGGAAAGATTAGACAAAGCGAGAAATTATGACGAAAGAGAGGAGATTCTCGAGGAAATCCTCCCCGAAGCTTTCGCCATTGTCCGGGAAGCGGGAATCCGAGTCTTAGGGATGCGTCACTTTGACGTGCAGTTATTGGGGGGAATGGTACTCCACAAAGGACAAATCGCCGAGATGAAAACCGGGGAAGGAAAAACCCTAGTTGCCACACTCCCCGCTTATTTGAATGGATTGACCGGAAAAGGGGTTCACGTCGTCACCGTCAACGATTATCTCGCCCGTCGTGACGCGGAATGGATGGGGCAGGTACACCGCTTTTTAGGGTTAAGTGTGGGACTAATTCAAGCCGGCATGAGTCCGGAAGAAAGAAAGAAAAATTATGCCTGTGACATCACCTACACCACTAACAGCGAACTCGGCTTTGATTATCTGCGCGATAACATGGCTACAGTGATGGGGGAAGTTGTCCAAAGACCCTTTAACTACTGCGTTATCGACGAAGTGGACTCCATTCTTATCGATGAGGCCAGAACCCCATTAATTATATCAGGACCGATCGATCGACCCACAGAAAAATATATTCTCGCCGCCGAAATCGCCAAGCAATTAGTGCGCCAAAAAGTAGAAGACGGACCGGGAGACTACGAAGTTAACGAAAAAGACCGTAACGTTTTAATGACCGATGAAGGCTTTAAAAGAGCGGAAGAACTATTAGAAGTTACCGATTTATACGACCAAGAAAATCCCTGGGCGCACTATATTTCTAACGCTATTCGTGCCAAAGAACTCCAGAAAAAAGACGTTAACTATATCGTCCGCAGTGGTGAAATTGTTATCGTTGATGAGTTCACGGGACGGGTATTACCGGGGCGACGTTGGGGTGATGGTTTACATCAGGCAGTGGAAGCTAAGGAAGGGGTAGAAATTCAACAGGAAACCCAAACCTTAGCCACGATTACCTATCAAAACTTTTTCCTACTCTATCCGAAATTATCTGGCATGACCGGGACGGCCAAAACCGAAGAAACGGAACTAGAAAAAGTCTATAACCTGCAAGTAACAATTATTCCCACTAACCGCGTTTCTCGTCGGCAAGATTTAGCCGATGTGGTCTATAAAAATGAACAGGCAAAATGGAACGCCGTCGCTGAAGAATGTCAACAAATGCACGAACAGGGTCGCCCGGTTTTAGTCGGTACTACCAGTGTGGAAAAATCGGAAGTGCTTTCGCTTTTATTACAGGAGAGAAAGATTCCCCATAACTTGCTTAATGCCCGTCCAGAAAACGTGGAAAGGGAATCGGAAATCGTCGCCCAAGCAGGCCGGGCCGGGGCTGTAACCATTGCCACGAACATGGCGGGACGGGGAACCGATATCATCCTCGGTGGTAACTCCGACTATATGGCCCGATTGAAAATTCGCGAGTATTTAATGCCCAAATTAGTTATGCCCGAAGATGACAATTTGGCCTTTAGTTTACCCAGTTTAGGAGAACGCAATCGCCCGCAAGGATTCGCCCCGGGTAAGAAGAAAAAAAACTGGCGTGCCTCGGCGGAAATTTTTCCCACCGAGTTGCCGAAAGAGGTAGAAAATGCCCTGAAAGAAGCGGTTAAATTTGCCGTTGATACCCACGGAACTCAAAGTTTACCCGAATTAGAAGTAGAAGAAAAAATCGCCATCGCAGCCGAAAAAGCCCCCACGGATGACCCGGTTATTCAAAAGTTACGCGAAGTCTATAAATTAATTCGCAAAAGTTATGAAGATTACACAGGCAAAGAACACGATGAAGTAGTAGAAAGGGGCGGACTGCACGTTATCGGGACGGAACGCCACGAATCCCGCCGTATTGACAACCAATTGCGAGGCCGGGCGGGCAGACAGGGCGACCCCGGTTCTACACGCTTCTTTTTAAGCCTAGAAGACAATTTATTGCGAATTTTTGGGGGCGACCGCGTGGCGGGTTTAATGGATGCCTTCCGGGTGGAAGAAGATATGCCCATTGAGTCGGGAATGTTGACTCGTTCTCTGGAAGGCGCGCAAAGAAAAGTGGAAACCTTCTATTATGATGCCCGGAAACAGGTGTTTGAATACGACGAGGTGATGAATAATCAACGACGCGCTATTTATGCCGAACGTCGTCGGGTTTTGGAGGGGATGGACTTAAAAGAACAGGTGCTGCAATACGCCGAAAAAACCATGGATGAAATCGTCATGGCTTATGTTAATCCCGAACTGCCGGCGGAAGAATGGGATTTAGAAAAACTGATTAGTAAATCTCAGGAATTCGTCTATCTCTTGGCAGATATTACCGCTAAAGATGTCGAGGATATGAGTGTCAATGATATCAAGATGTTCCTACACGAAGAAGTTCGTAAAGCCTACGAAATTAAAGAACGTCAAGTGGATAATATTCGCGCCGGTTTAATGCGCGATGCCGAACGTTATTTTATCCTGCAACAAATCGATATGTTATGGCGCGAACACCTGCAAGCTATGGAAGCTTTACGCGAGTCGATTGGTTTACGCGGTTACGGTCAAAAAGACCCTCTGATTGAGTATAAACAGGAAGGCTACGAGATGTTTTTAGAAATGATGATTGATATCCGTCGTAACGTGGTTTATTCCCTGTTCCAATTCCAACCGCAAGGACAACCCCAAGCAGTGGCTAGTGAACAGTAAAAATTAAAAGTTGGCTTAAATTGGGGAGAATTGGCTAAGGCTGATTCTCTCATTTTTTTCTACCGAGAAATCAGTCACCCACAATCCAGACTAGGACAAAAATTATCAGTCCGATTACTCCATAGGACAACAACGACCCCAAAAAATTGATGATTTGTATGGGAAAATGAATCAAAACTTGGTAAGTAAAATCCGTAACTGCCAGCAAGGCAGTGAAAAATATAGTTACAAGTGTTATCATAAGTAAGTAGGATAAAATTAACTTTTTGGTTAGGATAGGCAAAAGGCAAGAGGCAAGAGGTGGTTAGATATGTGTAATTAATTGTGTTTAGTTAGTTCTTACCTAATATCTTCTCAATCTGATAGAATAAATGGCTATCCTTTGCGGTAATCGGCAGTGGATAGTCAGAAGTTAGGAGATTATCCCCAAGAAAATTCTACCGCAATTTGGGTGCATCTCACATTTGCAGAAACACCGACAATGAGGACTGCTCTATGAATATTCGTATTGGTAACGGCTACGATATCCACCGATTGGTAACAGGAAGACCTTTAATTTTAGGAGGAGTAGAGATTGCCCATACTGTCGGTTTATTGGGTCACAGTGATGCCGATGTCTTAACCCACGCTATTATGGATGCCATGCTGGGTGCGCTTAGTTTAGGCGATATCGGTCATTATTTTCCCCCCACAGACCCACAATGGCAAGGGGCGAATAGTTTAAAATTATTAGAACAAGTTAATCAATTAATTATCGATAAAGGTTGGCAGATTAATAATATTGATTCGGTAATTGTCGCCGAAAAACCGAAAATGAAACCCCACCTCAGCGCGATGCGAGCCAAGTTAGCAGAAACTCTCAATATTAATCCGGAACAGGTGGGAATTAAAGCCACTACTAACGAACAATTAGGACCGGTAGGACGAGAAGAAGGTATCGCAGTTTATGCCGTGGTTTTATTGGTTAAGGAATAAGTAATTAGTAAGAATTAGCTCAAATTAAGTATCCCAAACCTATGAATATAGACACAAAAATCTTAGAAACTGTCGAAACAATGCCAGAGTTCTTAAAAATAGAGCTGCTTCACTATGCTGAATATTTGATGGCCAATTATCAATCAGATGCTATTATAGAGAAACCTTCTCTTAGAAAACGCCGTTCAGGAATTTTACAAGGTACATTTATCTTACCTTTGTCCGATGACTTTGATGAGTCTTTGGAAGATTTTCAGGAATATATGTGATGACATCTTTTCTTCTGGACACCCATACTTTCATCTGGTTAACTGAAAACGATTCTAACTTGCCTAATAATCTTCGGGAGGAAATTGATTTTGCTCCTGAAGTTTATGTCAGTATTGTTAGTCTCTGGGAAATCGCAATTAAGTTAAATTTAGGTAAGTTAGCCCTACAAAAAAGTTATGAAACCATTGAAACTAAACTAGAAGCATCAGATATAACCTTACTGTCTATATCATTTTCTGATACTCTAAAAATTTGTACTTTACCCTTGCATCACCGTGATCCATTTGATAGAATGCTAATTGCTCAATCTCTAAACAGATCGCTAATTCTAATTAGTAAAGATACTAAATTTGATGCTTATAATGTACCAAGAAAATGGACATAATACCCCGTTCGGCTCAATTCTATTCAAGATGAGAGCAAGATAAATTTCCTCATTACCCATAGATTTCTAACATTCATTCCTAAATTCTCTCTATGACTGCCATTATCCAACAAATAAAAGAGCGTTTTTCCCAATCCCTAGTTAAATCCTTTGGGGAAAACTTCGCCGCTACCGATCCTCTAATTGTGGCCGCTAGTAACCCCCGTTTTGGCGATTATCAATGTAATATTTCCCTCTCTTTAGCCAAAGAATTAAACCAAAAACCCCGGGAAGTGGCGGCGACTTTACTAAAAAATCTAGAGATAGATGATCTCTGTCAACCCCCCGAAATTGCCGGACCCGGTTTTATCAATCTTACCCTTAAACCCGGTTATCTAGAAACCCAATTAAAAGACCTAATTACTGACAACCGTTTAGGAGTTGCCGCTGCTAACCCCAGTCAAAAAATTATTGTCGATTTTTCCAGTCCCAATATTGCCAAAGAAATGCACGTTGGCCACTTGCGATCGACTATAATTGGTGATTGTATTGCTCGGATTTTGGAATTTCGTCATCATCAAGTAATTCGTCTTAATCACGTCGGGGATTGGGGGACTCAATTCGGGATGTTAATCACCTATCTACAAGAAGCTTATCCTAGTGCTTTAACCCAAGCAGATGCCCTAGATTTAGGGGATTTAGTTAGCTTTTATAAAAAGGCCAAAATTCGTTTTGATGAAGACGAAAACTTTAAAGAAACTGCCCGTCAAGCTGTAGTAAAATTACAGTCGGGTGATCCTCAAAGTCGTCAAGCATGGCAGTTACTTTGTCAACAATCACGACGGGAATTTCAGAAAATCTATGATATTCTCGATATAAAACTAACCGAAAGGGGTGAATCTTTTTATAATCCCTACCTTGAGGCAGTAATCAAAGAATTAGATCAGCAGGGATTGCTAACAAAAGACAACGGCGCTTTATGCGTCTTTCTCGATGGTTTTACCAACAAAGAGGGGGAGCCTTTACCCCTAATTGTCAAGAAATCCGACGGCGGTTATAATTACGCTACCACCGATTTAGCAGCAATTTGTTATCGAGTGCGTCAAGATAAAGCCGAAAGAATAATTTATGTCACCGATGCTGGACAAGCTAACCATTTTGCCCAAGTATTTCAGGTGGCTAAAAAAGCGGGATTTTTACCCGATAATGTGGCAGTGGTTCACGTCGCTTTTGGATTAGTTTTAGGGGAAGATGGTAAAAAATTAAAAACTCGTTCCGGGGAGACGGTAAAATTACAAGAATTACTCGATCAAGCGATCACCTGTTCCCTAGCTGACTTAGAAAAAAGACTGGCAAGCGAGGAAAGAGAAGAAACCAGCGATTTTATCGCTAAGACTGCCGAAACTGTCGGTTTAAGTGCCGTTAAATACGCCGATCTCAGCCAAAATCGCAATAGTAACTACGTTTTCAGTTATGACAAAATGCTCAATCTGCAAGGCAACACCGCCCCCTATATGCTGTACGCTTACGCTAGGGTTCAGAGTATCAGTCGCGAAGGTGGTATTAATTTTCAGGATTTAAGTGCCAATTCATCGCTAATTCTCAAGGATGAAAGCGAATTAATTCTGGCTAAACAATTACTGCAATTTTCGGAAGTAATTAGTGCCGTCGAAGAGGATTTATTACCCAATCGTTTATGTGATTATCTTTACGAACTCAGTAAAAAGTATAATCGTTTCTACGAGAATTGTCCCGTTCTGAAATCGGCAGAACCGATGAAAACCTCTCGTTTAGTCTTGTGTGATTTAACGGCAAGAACCCTAAAATTAGGATTATCTCTGCTAGGAATCCCCGTTTTGGAAAGAATGTAAATCAGTTATCAGTTATCAGTTATCAGTTATCAGTTATCAGTTATCAGTTATCAGTTCACCGTTTACTATTCACAGCAAAAAACTACCCAATTTATAATTTATAATTGATAATTCATAATTCCCACACCCCACACCCTACACCCCACACCCTACACCCTACACCCCACACCCCACCCCTTGGGTTGCGTATCTTTGACAAAAGCGGGTGCTATTTTATACCCAGAAAAAGTGTACTATGCTGACGTGAAAAAACCTGAGTTTTTGCTAACCTAGAAATAGCTCTAATCAGAGCCAATATCTTTGGGCGAAGCTTAGAGATTAATCTAGTTAAACTCACTGGTGACGTTATCTTATTGTCGTCTGTTGCCTATTCGCTTTTAGGTGATAACTCGGAGATGAGAAGTTAGTACAAATGCTCAAACTTCCTCTCGCTGCTCCCTGCTCGCTCATAGACAGTCTTAACGAGTAATTTAGATAGTTAACAGCTTACTCCCGCATCTGGGCCGCTGACGCAATAAGCCACATCTGTTATCCCAGAGATGTTATCGTTAAAGCGGTCAAATGTCCGAACGTCCCAGAAGATTTTCGGGGAAGATTGTTCGCCCTCTCGTAATCTCAGATAGAACCTTATGAGTCAATCAATAGAAGGTAAGGCTATGGCCGATGCTGATGTATCAGATTATACCACAAATAAAATAATTTTGTCTAATTGGATTGCCCCTTGGTCGAAAGGCAATCGGAAAAACCCGTCACCGCAACCAAAATGGGATTTATGGCAACCCCTGCGGCAACGAATTGATCGCCTAGAGATTAATACACCTGCACTAGCTCATCGGATTTGTCGTCTAATTCCGGCTCAATGTCCCTTTGCGCGGAAAATTACCCTATTTAGCCAGACAATTCTAGAGATTCCGCCCCTTTGCAAGCTAAATCCCCTCTACGAAAACCTGATGATGTTAAGATTTCGCGCTCTTTCTTACCTTGCCGATGAATGTGGAGAGGATATCGGTGCTTACTGCTAAAATGGGAGAGTGTCTTTAATCGCCACACCTATGGCCATCATTGCCCTGAAAGCTTGGTATCTGGACAAATACGAACCTATCCGCGAGGTTGTCAAACGTCCCCACGACTTGCGCTTAAGTCGCAATAGTCTCTTAAAATCGGGTTTAAGAGCCGATTTTCTCGATGATAGCCTGACGATACAGGGTTCTGTCTGGTTCCAACGCTATCTAGAAGGGGAAAGGGTGGAATTTTACCTCGAAGGTAGTGGCGGTTACGTCATCTCGAATATTGACCTGATTTCCCAAGAAATTTACTTTACTAAACAGGACCTCAGCGCTTGGTTGGATCCCGTCATTTATTTTAGCTCCCAAAGCCAATTTAAGGACTCTAGCACCGCTTTAAGAACAATTTTGACCGAAACCGTCGAAAATCTCAATAAACGCTCCCGTTTGCCCTTAAACATCGAAGAAACGCCCCGAACTGAGGGCAATGTCACCAGATTGAGTGATAGTCAATTACGCAAAATTCGCAAAAGTTTATTATTTATTGCCGATGCTACGGCGATTAGCCAAAAGGAAACGGAATTACTGCCCAGTCCCCTAGTGGGTGTAGAATTAGGTTATGCGATCGCTTGTAAACAGGGCGGACAAATTCTGCTAACCTATCAAAATCGAGCGGAATTAAAGGGTAAACTGGCTTTTGACCTGCCAAGCTACCAAAAATTAATTTTCTCGGATCCTAGCGAATTGCGTCTCACTTTTCCGCCTTTAATGGCAACTTTATTACAAAAATTCAATCTGATTAGTTAAAAAAAATGAGTAGAAAAGCTGACGAGTACGCCGTACATTTGTTCTTAAGCAGTGGACATCGCGAGGAGGTTCGTTTTTTGACTATCCAAGAATTTCAAAAGTGGTACAGTAACGAATTAGTTCCGAAAGCCGATTCCCAGGATTTTATCAATGTTCCGATCAGAAATATCCAAGGGGAATATATGGTTTTACGTCCGGCTAGTATCATTGCTATTCGCGTGGAACCCGTCTTTTTTGGCAGTGTGGAAAGAATATAATTTGCCGTTATCGCTAAAAAAGATAGTTAGAGCCAGAGAATTTTAGAGATTATCGATAATTCTCTCAATATCAGCTTGGATTTGATTGCTGACTTTGCCTTGCCAGCGTTCTTTTAATTCCCTTAATCCCACTTCTGCGTATTGACAGATCTTATCTAAAACTTCTTTGCCATCGCTGGGTTGAGGATAGGAATTCTTTTTACAGATAATATAAATTCCTGCGGTTAAAGCTAAAATAACTTCTGGATCGATTTGGCTAATAGTAATTAAATCTTGTCGATTGCTCAGAGTGGTTCCGTAGATACTGAAGTCTTGTTTAATGGCAAAAGCAGCGGCGAATAAATAGGCATCTACCATGCGCTCAAAGGTTTTATTATCTTTTAGTACCTGTAGATAATTTCTGGAAGTTTCCGAGGCATAAATCTTCAAACTGGGATCGATTCTCTGCATTAGTAACTCTCCATCACTTCAATCACGGAAGCATCTTCATCGGCAGCCAAACGGTGTATTTTTAAAATATCAGTACTGTGGGGACGCAGCAGATTTAAAAGTGGATCGGGAAGATCGCGATCCGTGGCTAAAATAATCACTTGGGAGTTTAAATTAGGAAGAGAGTTAATAATATTTTTTTGATGTTCTTGATCTAAATGACCAAAAGGTGTATCCATAATTAGGGGAACACAAGTATCGGTTATTTGATTTAAACCGGTGATAAAAGCAAAAGCTAAAGCTTCCTTTTCTCCCGCACTTAAAACATCGGGATTTAATAATTTTCCTGTGATGGTACGGATTCCTAAAGTGTATTCGGGAGTGATTTCTACTCCTCTATATTCCTCTGGTTTGTTGGTTACTTGTAAATAGCGATCGCTGGTTACTTGATTAATCATTTTTTGGGAATTATCGATATGCCATTCGATTAATTCGTTAGTGGCATTTTTTAAACCTCTGGCCATTTTAACCTGATTAGATAACATCAATGTGGTTTGATTTTCACTAGCTAAAATTTCCACTTCTTGGCGTAAATTTTCTAATTGCTTTTCTTTGATTTCGATTTCCTTTTGCAAGCGTTCGATCCTTTCTTCAATCTCCTTGACTTTTCGTTCCGATTCGCCAACTTTTCGCCAAATCTCCCTCACCGAGTCTTGATCTATTCCCGTGGTTTCCTGTTTTAGCTGTCTAATATGTTGATTAATTTCTTCGATTTGTTCTTCTAAACGATCTCTTTGTAAAAGCAATTGACTATAGTTGCTAAATTTAGCATTATCTCGCATAATTCCCTGTAAATCAATTCTAATTTTGTCTTTTTCTATTCTGGTAGCGTTGTCCACTTCTAAGGACTCTAGTTCGGCAATTTGTTGAAGGATAAAGTCCCGAGAATTTTTATCTAAACAACGACCACATAGACAGCTTTCATCGTCAAGTATTGCTTTTAAAACTGCTGTAGAATTAGTTTTATAAGTGCTTTTTAAGCTAGTAACTTGCAAATCGTCAGCCATTTCCTGCACAAAGTTAATCAGCAAAGGTATCGAAGCTTTTTTTAACCAAGAATCGATAGACTTTTGCAGGTTATCTAACTGAGTTTGTAAACCGATACGCTTTTTCTCTAAGTTATGAATTTCCTCTAATTTTTCTCGTAAACTTTCAATCTGAGCGGCTTTTTCTTGAGCATCCTGATGAATGATTATAGCATTTTTTTCCTCATCTTTAGCATTTTTAAGCTGACCTTTTTTAAGATCAATGTCTTCTTCTAATTCTCGCAATTCTTGCATCTTATCTCTAAAAGTTTGACTGGTTCCCTCTGCCTTATTAAGACGGTTTTCTAATTCTTGCAAGGCTTTTTCTGTATCATCGCGCAGATTTCTTAATTCCGGGATACCCAAAACTTTTTCAATTGCTTCTTTTGCTTCTTTAGTTTGAGTTATCTGGGTATATTGTTCGATTTTTAAGCCATCAAAACAGAAAAAATCTCGAATAGATTTAGGAAGCAATGCTTCGATATATTCCCTAGAGTTACTTCTTATGGTTCCATCTTCATAAAATAATGCTTCCTCTGCGCTGGGATAAAAAGTGCTACCATTAACTTTTAATTTCGCTGTGCGACTGATAAAGTAATTTTTCTCGTTTCTAGTAAAATTTAATTCTACCCGCATTTCTCTTACTGATGAAGAATCATACTTACCTCGATAAAAATAGGTTTCCAGAGTCTCTTTAGATACAATATCTCCCCCATAGAGACACCATAAAATCCCTGTCATCAGAGAAGTTTTACCGTGGCCATTATTACCGAAGATAATCTGAATTTTTCTCTCGGGATGCAGGTTAAAAGTAATATTTTGACTAGGGTAACATTTCCAATTAGTTAAGCGAATTTGTTTCAGTCTCAAAGTCATAAGAACTCTTGTAAAAATCAAAAATTTTGTGGTTGGTTAGTAGTCAGTAGCCAGTAGTCAGTAATCAGGAGAATTAAGAATGAATAATAATCAATTAAATGGTTTATTTAGAGATTTTATGCAACTTAATATTTATTTTTGTCGTTTTTAAACTAAGTGGGTGGGTGGAATTAAATATAAGATGAACGTAGAACGTAGGTTGGGTTGAAGCATGAAACCCAACGTCCGCTCATGTTACGCTACCGCTAACCCATCCTACAAATAATTGTGCCTCCCTACTTACCAAAAATAAATCATGCAAGAGATCTATAAAATTTATGATTGTGGGGAGTCGGTATATTTTTCGATAAGTTTGACAATTTTAGGTGATAGCCGCCGATTTTTTAGAGTAATTTTTTCTACTTCTAAAGCCATGGCTTCCTTGAGCAGTTGGGGAGGTATCTCATATTTTTGTGCCAGTTCTTTAATTTTAGCAGTTATGTCCATGGATTTTCTGGGGGTTAGGGGTTAGGGAGTGGAGATTGTCAAGTCTTAATTCTTATTTGGCAAGATATACCTTGATGAGGATAAATTTTATAACAGATCTGAGTAGGTAAGGCCATAGTAAGTTATAGCCTTTGTCATAAACATGAAGTATAACCTAATTTGGTATTGACGACTGACTAACCAAAAGGAAAACTTCGTACTTCACCATTAAGATAACTGCTATAAGCTGATCTACTCTCAACCTTATACAAAAACACCATAAAAGCTAAAATAGATAGCTGACAGTGATTCTGAACACAATAGTAATATAGACTAAACAGCCTTGTATTATCGTCTTCTTCTTGATTTTAATACCCTAGAAAACGGGTTAATTGCCTTAACATCCGAACAAAGTCATTATCTTAAAAAAGTTGTTCGTTTAAAATCCCATGACCATTTTATTGCCCTAAATGGACAAGGACAAGCGTGGTTAGCAGAAATAATTGATAATTCGGCCCATCTTTTAGAAGCGATAAACGAAACCACCGAACTACCAGTACAAGTGAATTTAATGGTAGCAATTCCCAAAAATGGCTTTGATGATATCGTTCGCGCTGCCACCGAATTAGGAGTTTATCGAATTATCCCGCTGCTGACAGAACGCGGTTTAGTTAATCCTAGTCCTCAAAAAATTGACCGTTGGCGAAAAATTGCCCGGGAAGCTGTAGAACAATCAGAAAGACAGATTATTCCTATTATCGAAGAACCACAACCATTTTTAGCCATCCTTAAGCGGGGAGTTAGCCCAGGGACAACTTGTTATATTGGTGTTACCCGTAGAACAGTGGACCCGCTACTTTCTCAATTGCAAACATCAACCGAGATAACCATTGCCATCGGACCGGAAGGGGGATGGACGGAGGCAGAAATAGAACAAGCGATCGCTGCTGATTTTCTACCTGTATCACTGGGAAAACGGATTTTGAGAACAATTACCGCTCCCTTAGTGGCTCTCGCTATCATTAACGCCTATTTAGACAGCTAATCGACCGGAGTTTCTATGTTCAAAGAAATTGCTGAAGCGCTCGACCGTCAAGACTATCAAACTGCCGCCCGTCTTGTCAACGACTTCCAGACCCTAGAAAACGATAACCCTTGGCTGAAATTCTACCAAGCGCGTTTAAACGAAATCACGGGAGAAATTGGACTAGCAGGGCAAGAATACCGAAAAATGTTGCGATTAACCGCTAATCCTCAACTTATCGCCCAAATTCGTCAAGGAATCGCCCGCTTAGAAGCGATTGAACAGGTGGAAGTTGAACAGCAACAACAACAGCGACAGGCTGCCCTCGAAAAAGCCAAAACCAACCCTAGTAATCGAGAAATGGGGCTTTTAATTCTTGAACCGGTGGCTAACGCAGAAAAACAGCCCTTAGCTCTAAAATTTGCCCAAATATTTAAAATAGATGCCTATAGCGCCCGCTTACACATCCCTAGTCGTTCGTGGCGCTTGTATCGAGTCGGGGCGATGGCAGAATTAGCAGTATATGTTCACGACTTGCGAAAAGAAGGAATTCCCTGTTTTTGCCAGCCAATTAAAGCGATTAACCGGCCTAGGGTCTATTTAGCTCGATATTTCCGGGCTATCCAACCAGAAGCCACCCTAGTCTATCAATCTTCCCACGGCCTAACCGCAAGTATAACTTTTGATTGGTCAGAAGTTACCGCCGTGGTAGAGGGAATCTTGCCGATTTTTGGGGAATGTGTCGATATGGATGCGCGCCGCCATCAAGTGAGAAAAATTAGTATTCTTGATTATGCCCAGATTATTGATCTACATTTGAAAAAACAGGATTTAATTATCCGTATTTGCGATCGCCATTACCACTTTCAAGCGGGGATTACTTTTTCCGACCACCAACAAAGTCGGGAAAGACAGACCAGCAATCGAGATAACTGGAATCATTTCGCTTCTTACCTAAAACAACAACTAGCAGCAGTTCCCCTGTGGTCAGATTTTCCAGCTTTTGCCGAAACCACCGCCGATTTTTACGAATTACTGCCTATGGTCAATCCCCATTTGGACTTATTACGCATTGAAGACACCTACTGGGACACCGCCTTTCAACTCTATAGCACCCTTATCTTCCTCGAAAAAACTCCCCCTACCGCAACTTTATGACCCCTAGTAGCCCTTCTAACCCCTCTTTCGACTGGTTTAACCACTCGCCCCAGCAAGACAGCGATTTACTGGCACAAATCGGCTTTATCCCCGGTTTCAAAGAATTTCTGACCCTGCGACAGGTTCACGCCTTGGAACACGCCACCGTCTGGGTATTAAGCGAAATGGCTGCCCGTCGTCAATCGCCTTTTGACCACTCCCAAGCGGATAACGAGGCCCTAGGGGGACTCTCCACCGATAGGGGTTTTTATCTCTACGGGCAGGTTAATACAAATGAACTGCGAATTGCGGCCAAACAGGCACTCCATCGTCTCAAAAATGGCGAGGGGCAATTGGCATTACATCCGCGTTGTGGAACCAATTTATCGGTAACTTTAGCCTTAACCGCCGGCTTAGTCTTAGGAACTCATCTTCTCTTACCCAGAGGTCCGATTTCTCAGTTATTAGGCTTAGGTTTAGCCACCGCCGCCGCTTTTCAAATCGGGCCAGATGTGGGAATGTCGGCCCAAAAATACCTGACTACGGCCATTCCTTTTAACTTAACAATCGTTAACATTGCACCAAAGGCAGACCTATGGGGACGTTCGGGGCATTTTGTCCAAACAGAGTGGCAAGATTTGCAATAAAACTTAAAGTAAAAACCCTTTCGGCAAACTCGCTCTGATTGTAACCTGTTAACTAAACCCTAAAAAAAAAACAACAGCTATGCCTGGAATCGAACGCGGAGCCGAAGTTAGAATCAAACGTAAAGAGTCTTACTGGTACAACGATGTGGGAACCGTAGCCAGTGTTGATAAAAGTGGTATCCTCTATCCCGTTATCGTCCGTTTTGATACTGTTAACTACCACGGTTTTAGTGGTAGCGCCAGTGGACTGAATACCAATAACTTCGCTGAAAGTGAATTGGAACTCGTTAAGGCTGCCCCCGCTAAGAAATAAAGCTGAGTAAAATTCGGCCTATCATCACCGACTGACTGACGGGAACCCTCTCTTGTCGGTCGGTTTTTTTATAGCTATCAGCCTTGTATCAGTTATCAGTTATCAGTTATCAGTTATCAGTTATCAGTTATCAGTTATCAGTTATCAGTTCACTGTTTACTGATATTACATTTTGGGCGCACGCGATGCGCCCCCACCATATAAAAACTGACTAATAAATTATCTCAAAGTCGCTTTAACCTTTAGCCCACAAGAGCTAATTAGTTTAATTATCCTAGATAAGTTCTTAAATACTTGACAAAATATATTGAATAATTTATGATATTAAATAACCAAAAAAATAATGATAATGTGCTATGGACATAATCGGTTTTGAGGTGTTTAAAAAATAGTTTTTCAGTAATCAAATCTGGAATTTATGAGCATTTTAGAACTGATAGAAAAAAGACTAGAAGAAAACTTTGCCCTCCACGAACAATACCTAAACCCCCAGATGGTCAGGGTACTAAAAACGATCGGCTACGATCGCCACTACGTTAAAGCCCAAGGTCCGTACCTATTCGACAATCAGGGGGAAAAGTATCTGGACTTACTGAGTGGTTTTGGTGTTTTCGCCCTCGGACGCAATCACCCCAAGATCGTGCAAGCTTTACAGGAAGTATTGACGGCAGCATTGCCCAATTTAGTCCAATTGGATGCTTCCATCCTAGCGGGATTGCTGGCGGAACGGTTAGCAGCGATCGCACCTCCCGGATTAGAACGAGTTTTCTTTGCTAATTCCGGCACGGAAACCGTCGAGGCCGCCATTAAATTCAGCCGCTACGCCACCGGACGCAGCCAAATTGTTTACTGTCAGGGAGGCTACCACGGGTTAACCATGGGTTCCCTTTCCGCCACCGGCGATCCCCATTATCGCCAGGGATTTGGGCCGTTTGTGGCCGACTTTAAGGAAATACCCTTCGGCGATCTGGCTGCACTCGAAAAAGCTCTAATTAATCAAGAAGTAGCGGCTTTTATTACCGAACCGATCCAAGGTCACGGGGTGAGAATTCCCGAACCGAACTATCTCCCCGCAGCGGCTGCCCTTTGTCGTCGTTACGGCACTCTTTTTGTGGCCGATGAAGTGCAGACCGGTTTGGGCCGGACTGGCAAAATTTGGGCAGTGGAACATTGGGGGGTAGAACCGGACATTTTATGTGTTGCCAAGGCTCTTTCGGGCGGTTTTGTGCCAGTGGGAGCGGTTCTCTGTCGTCGCTGGATCTTCGATCGAGTATTCGATCGCATGGACCGTTCTGTGGTGCACGGTAGCACTTTTGGTAAAAATAATCTGGCCATGGCCGCCGGTATTGCCACTTTACAGGTGATTGAGGAGGAAAAATTAGTCGAGCGATCGGCCGTAATCGGTCAACAAATTATCGCAGAACTACAGCCCCTCGTAGATCAGTACGAATGTTTGCAGGAAGTGCGGGGATTGGGTATGATGATAGCCTTGGAATTTGCCGAGCCGAGCAGTTGGTCACTAAAAGCTGCCTGGAAAATGCTAGAAACCGCCAATAAAGGGCTATTTTCCCAGTTAATCGTCGTTCCCCTCTTTACCCGCCATCAAATCCTCTCGCAGGTTTCCGGCCACGGCATGAATATCATTAAGTTTATCCCCCCCCTCACCCTCTCCGATGAGGATTGCCGTTGGCTGATCACCGCCGTTAAAGATGTGGTCGCTGATGCTCACCGCTTCCCCGGAGCCGCTTGGGAATTCGGCAAAACCTTGGCCAGCCAAGCTATCCGCCAAAAAACCGCCCAAAAATAGTTAATATGTCCAGTTTGTTTCATCCCCTCTGCGGTAGTAACCTTAGCACTCTCCTTCGTTTATTTTTGACCAATGGCGGCATCGATCGCCCCAATTTGGCCCCAGCAACCCTGGCGCTGGCAGTTACCCTGGCGCGACTGCCTTTTTCTACCCTAGAACGAATTTTAATGACAGGGTTTTATGAGCGCGGCGTACAGGTAAAATCACCCATTTTTATTGTCGGCTATTGGCGCAGCGGCACGACCCATCTGCACAATTTACTCGGTCAATCGGAGCGTTTTGGCTATATTTCGCCCCTAGCGGTGGGATTACCCTGGGATATCCTCGGTATCGTCCGCTTATTACAACCGCTGCTAGAATTAGCCCTACCGAGCGATCGCCATGTGGATAACGTTGCCGTTACTACCGATTCACCTCAAGAAGACTCGATCGCCCTGGCCAGCATGATCCCCCTTTCCTACTACCATGGTTTATACTTTCCCCAACGTTTTCAGTATCATTTCCAGCGAGGGGTTTTTTTTCAGGGCTGCAGCGAGAAAGAAATCGCCACTTGGCAGCGTTGGCATACTCATCTATTAAAAAAAGTTTCCATCCATCAAAAAGGCAAACAATTACTAATCAAAAACCCCGTTTATACGGCACACATTGCCAAATTGCGAGCTATCTGGCCCGATGCTAAATTTATTCATATCTACCGCAATCCCTATCTCGTTTTTCCCTCAACCCGTCACTTTTTTACCCGCATCCTACCGGAACTAGCACTACAATCCTACGATAATTTATCCCCGGATGAAATCGAGCAGACAATTCTGAAAAGTTATACCCCAATGCTCAATTCTCTCCTGCGAGATAGTGCCGATTTACCCGCCGATAGTTTTGTAGAAATTCGTTTTGAAGATTTAGAAAAAGACCCCCTAGCACAAATCGAGAAAATTTACGATCAACTGCAACTTCCCGACTTAAAAATAGCTAGGCCTCGCTTTGAGAAATATATCAGTAGTCTGCAAGGATATAAAAAAAATAATTATCCCCCAGATGCAAAAGCGATCGAGTTAGTCGAATCTCATTGGCTGCCATTTATTCAACGTTGGAATTATTTTTAGTCATCAGCTTTTTCAGTTATCAGTTATCAGTTATCAGTTATCAGTCATAAGTAGGTAGGCGTTAAAAATTATCAGACACCCTCCTTATCAAGGGTAGGGTTGATTCATGAATCAACCCTACCTTATCAAGAGGGGCAGGGGGGATCGAACCTAAAATCCATTTTTAATTTAATTATAACCAGCTACTTAAGTCATAATTCCCGCTCTTTTATATCTTTTAAACAGGATTTAGTATAACTACTTCTTGCCTTTTGCCTATATCTTAACCAAGAAATTAATTTTACACGACTACTTATGAAATATCTTAAATTTATCTTTCTGGGTTTAGGTTTTGTTTTACTAGGGGTAATTTTACGCAAAACAAATCTGCAAGAAGTGTGGCAACAAATCACCCTAGTCGGTTGGTGGGGAATGACATTAGTAATTATTTTTTATTTCCTAGAATTTCTCACCGATGTTTTTACTTGGCAACTAACTTTTAAAAGCATTCCTATCCAACCTCGATGGACAATTCGCCTATTATTAATTTACATGGTAGGGGCAGCCTTTAATCGCGTGACTCCCTTCGCTTCTTTGGGAGGAGAAGGTTTTAAAGCAGTGATGTTGAAAACTCACTATCAGATTAGCTATAAAGAAACCAGTGCCTCGATTATTCTGACCAAGACATTAAATACTGCTTCCCTTGTCTTCTTTGCAATTATCGGTTTTTTTCTGCTCCTCGCTTCCCCAAAATTCTCCAATTCTTTGAAAACTTTTACCGGATTAAGTCTCGCTATATTCTCCAGTTGTATCCTGATATTTTTCTTGATTCAGCGATTCCGTTTATCCTCCCGAATAGTTAATCGATTAGGTCATTCTTTTTTAGGCGATCGCCTAGCTAAACCTTTAGAAAATCTTCGCAGTGTCGATGATCGTTTAGGGGAATTTTACCGAAATCTGCCACTATTTAGAAATGGCTTGATCGTCGGTTTTCTCAATTGGCCCCTCGGAGTTTTAGAAATCTATGTTTTAATGCAACTTCTCCAACATCCGATCACTTTTGCCGATGCTTGGTTATTTGATTCCGTTGCCCAATTAGTGCGCGCTGGAACCTTTTTTATTCCCGCTAATATCGGTACTTTAGAAGGTTCTTTAGTGCTGCTGGGTGCTTCTTTAACCGGTAGTCTAGAATTAGGTTTAGCGATTTCTGTAATTCGCCGGGTTAAAGATATTCTCTGGATTATATTAGGTTTGTTGATCTGGTGGTTATTTTCCCTAAGACCAACTTTACCCGATCGCCCTTCAAAATAATCTCAATCAGTCAACTGCCGATTATTCATCCTGTAATTTTTCGCGCACATTGCGAACAATCCGCGATAATTCAGTCTTTTCATCGACGCTAATTTTAGTCGGGGAACCACTAATAATCCGCTCGTAATTGCGGAAAGAATCCTTGATATCCGCCCCGTCCTGACTGATAGTATATTCACGAATCCCTTTATCGTGCCAAGAACCGCGCATCTTAAAGACGTTAATCGCTCGCGACATTTCGCCGCGAATTTCCACATACTGCAACATTAAAATCGTGTCGGTAATCGTAGAAATATGGGATTCGGTGATCGAGTGCGCTCCCATAAATTGGTCGGTGGTATTGGTGAAAAATCCCGTAATTTCCTCCTGTTTGGCGTATCCTGTCACCCCGATCACAAATTGCCGAAAAGCATTATTTGTCACCCCCCGCGCGAGCGCCGATAGAGAATCGATGGCAATACGGGAGGGTTTAAATTCCGAGATTTCCGACTTAATCATCTGTAAATGGTCTTCTAATCCCGCCGATTCGGGGTAAGAACACAATAATTTTAATAATCCCTTGCGTTCCATCTCCTCAAAATCGATCCCCCAAGAAGAAGCATTTCGGGACAATTGGGCGCGAGATTCTTCATAAGCGAACAAAATCGCCCGCTCACCGCGCCTACAGCCTTCTTCCAGAAATTTACTAACTAAGAGAGTTTTACCCGTACCGGTTGCTCCTGTAGCCAAAATAATCGAATCCTTGAAAAAACCGCCCCCACACATATCATCGAGGGTTTTTACTCCCGAAGAAATGCGGACATTAGAGGAGCGCTGAGTTAAACGCATCGCACCGAGGGGGAAGATATTAATGCCATCATTGGTGATAGTAAAGGGATATTCCCCCTTCATGTGGGTTGTTCCCCGTAATTTGAGGATTTCTGCGGTTCTGCGTCGTCTTTCTCCCTCTAGCACGTTCCGCATAATTACCACATTATCAGAGACAAATTCCTCTACACCAAAACGCGCCACCGCTCCGTATTCTTCGATACGTTCCGTGGTCATAATTGAAGTCACTCCTAATAATTTTAGCCGGGCCACGAGCCGAAAAATTTCTCGCCGCACCACTGACACCGCTTCGTACTGCTGAAAAACAGCAGTTACAGAGTCAATTGATACCAGTTTTGCTTTATATTTGGTAATTGCGTATTGAATGCGCTCGATCAGGGCCGAAAGATCAAAACTACCCACCACCTCTTGACCTTCCGGATCTGGAGAAGCATCGAGAATAAATAACTTACCCTGGTCAATTAATTCTTCTAAATCCCAACCAAAACTATAGGCATTTTGGATAATATCGGTGGGAGATTCTTCAAAAGTAACAAACAGTCCCGGATAGTCAAAATACTTGATCCCGTGGTAGAGAAATTGAACGGCAAGCAGGGTTTTTCCCGTGCCAGAAGTGCCACTCACTAAGGTGGTTCGCCCCATGGGTAAACCACCGTGAGTGATCTCATCAAAACCTTCAATTAGGGTTCTAATTTTGCGAACACCTTTCGGTTTAATCGGTGGATTCAATTGGCTATTAGAGTTAGATTGAGTCATTATTTATCCAGCGAATATTTAAAGAGTAGGATTTTTATCTAATTTTTCCACAGAAACATATCAGGCCTGACTAGATACTTTATACCATCTCGATTCCCATTGACTCTTGACTTTCCCATAGACGTACTAGATTACGCCCCGATCATTTCTCCTTCAATAAATATAACCCGTCTAATCACCTATTGCCGAAGGACTAGCTATCATTTTCTCGTTCACGAATTTCCTCGTACAGTAAGTCTAAACCGATCAGAACCTTCTCTCGATCGGACAAATCACCGATAATTTTCCGCACCGGGGGAGGGAGGACTTTCGCGAGGGTAGGAGTAGCGAGAATCTTGTCTTCCTCCGCTAGTTGCGGGTTTTTCAGCACGTCAATCACCTTGAGCGCATACACTCCCTGAAATTCCTCTTCTAGGATATTTTTCAGGGTTTTCAAGGCGCGCACGGAGTTGGGGGTATTCCCGGCGACGTACAGTTTTAAAACATAGGTTTTTTTAAAGACGCTCATAGGTTAGGATCAAAGGGGCTGGGGATATGAGTTCATTGCTATTTATTGGGGATATTTTAGTCTATTCCCAATAATAAATCATAAGGGATATCCTCGCGAGGTATGGAACGACGGTACATTTCCCCTAGGTGAGCAAGGATATCAATGAGAGCGAGACGATAATCTAGGAGAATTTCCTCACTTCTGCCTTCTAATTTTAACTGTTGGGAAAATTCATCCATTAACTCCATGTGAACTTCCAGAATTTGCGACACTGAGAGATCGGTAAAAAAGACATTATTAACCAACTCGTCGATCGCTTGATTAATCGGATAATCCTGTTGGAAGTAATTTAAAATAATCTCCCGATAATCTCTTCTTAATTCCCGCAGTAATTCGTTTTTTTCCGCCGGGGCAAGATTGCGATAGAATAGCTGCGGGTTGCGTTTGTAGTAAACACCTAAATAGCCGAGTCTTTCTTTTAATTTTTCCGCTAAACGGCGCTGTTGTAGGAGGAGAAAACTGTGATTATTTTCCACGGGATTTGGTTGGTTAACAATCGTGGTAGGTTCGGAAAAAGAGCAATTAGGAGCTAAATGGAGAAATCGAGCGATCGCTTGGTCGATGACCGAGGTGATGCTGTCTAATTCCTTGACGGTAATTTGTAATTCGGCACTATGATAGAGACAGGTGGGAGAGTCATTCGTCTCGGCAGTGATGTTCTTGTCAGCGACAATGATCACTACTGGCAGTAAAATCCCCCCTTCGTAGAGTTGATTAAAAGTCGGCTGTAGGGAAGGATGAAAGACCACCAGCAAACAATCGATTTTTTCCTTCTGTGCCTCGATATTAGCCAGTAATTCGCTAGAAGACGACCCTAGGGTTAGATGATAGCGTTCATTAGCCAATAAAGCCGTCAAAGAATTAACCAGCCCCAGAGGTGAACTCACTCCCGTCAAGGGTGGGTCCGTTGGGACAAAAGCATAAATAGTCAGTCTCGGAGGCAACGTTTTCTCACCCGCAAGGTAGATAGAAAATAACAAACAATTAGGTTAGGCTTTCTCTGTTGAGAAGACAACCCCCTCGCCATCAGATCGGGGAAGTTAAAGTTAACTTTGCTTTTTGGCAGTGGGTATTGTAGTTAATTGTAATCAATGGGGAGGTCGTCTAGATGAGCGAGCGTCATAATCAAGGTAGATTCAAGTTCTAGGACTACTAATAGTTTGGCCATCAGTTTGTTAATTATGCCCTAAAGTTACCGCCACCGCCCACCCAATTATCCCCATGCCTAGCGTTACCCTCAGCCTCCATCACTTTCATCAATCCGTCACTGCCTGTGAATTAATTATTGACCGGGCAAGTCTTTGCGATTTAATTAATACGGGCAATCCAGAAGCGATCGTGGTGGTGGATGAGCGGTATTGTCCCCTAGGACTGATTGAGAGTCAAACCCTGATTGCTTACCTCCTCTATCAACAACAGCACCCCGAAACCAGAAACCCCTCCTCCAACTGTCTGGATCTGAGCGGTTGGCTGCGTCCGATTATCCCTCTTAACGCTCGCATGGCCGTAAGTGAGTTTCTGGCAACCCTGACGGGAGAAGCGCTCGCCTTCGTCCCCATTTTAGTGGATGCTCAGGGCAAACTGTTAGGACGCTTAGACACGGGCAAACTTCTCCAATTTTGTCTCGGGTACTCGATTCTCGATGATCCTCCCCCGCAGCCCCGCATCAGCGATCGCAATTCCCTCCCCCGCAGCGATCGTCCTCTGGAATTTCTGGAACAATTACCGCTGCCGCTGCTGCTCTACAGTCCAGAAGCGGGAATTTTATACCAAAATCAGGCTTGGTGTCAACAAATCGGGGCGGCTTTCCCCGCTAATATCGATAACTTTCCCTTTGCTTTGGTTAATGACCCCTTAACCCTCCCATCCCCCACCCCCCCCCTGTTTCCCCAGCGTCTAGAAACGGTGACATCGGGTTTAGCCAAGACTTGGCGACTGTTGTCCGTGCCGTTAAATTGGGCGGATAATTATCCCTTGCTCGAGAAAACTTCGGGACTGTGGTTACTGTTGGCTACCGATATCACGGAACAACAGCAATATTGTCAGGAATTAGCGGTTAAAAATGCCGATTTAGTCCATTTAAATCGTCTTAAGGATGAATTTCTCGCCTGTGTCAGCCATGAGTTTAAATCGCCCCTCACCGCCGTGATCGGTCTCTCCAATCTGCTGCGGGAAGAAAAAATCGGTGAACTTAACCCCCGACAGTCCAAATATGCCGATTTAATCTATCGCAGCGGTCGCCAGTTGATGGCTCTGGTCAATGATCTCCTCGATTTAACCCGCCTGGAGACAGGACAACTAAAATTAACTTTATCTAGAGTCAAAATCGATCGCCTCTGTCAACGGGTGTACGATATCATCGTCGATAAGTATCCCCAACGTCTCGATCTCCCCGGCAGCTATCGTCTTGACATTGAATCAGGGTTAGATTATGCCCTGGCCGATGAAGCCCGTTTACAACAGATGTTAGTGAATTTGTTAGATAATGCGGTTAAATTCACCATTGATGGCGGTAATTTCGGCATTAAAGTCAATCGTTGGGAAAATTGGCTGGCTTTTACCGTCTGGGATACGGGGATCGGTATTCCGGAAGAATCCCAGCATCTGATTTTTCAGAAATTCCAACAGCTAGAAAGTCCTTTCACCCGTCAATTTGAGGGTGCCGGTTTAGGTTTAGTCCTCAGCCAAAAATTAGCGCGCTGTCACGGTGGCGATCTATCCTTTGTCTCCAAGGACCGGGAAGGCAGTCAATTCACTTTACTGCTGCCGGTTCATCCCCAAGCTGCCGAGCAGGAGTCCGCCACTCCCCAGCGTCTGGTGTTAGTGGTGGAAGCTAATCCCCAAGTGATCGAACAGTTTGTCGATCGCTTGAGTGAATTGGGATTAAAAGCGATTATCGCTCGTAGCGGCACTGAGGCGATCGAAAAAGCCAGGCAGTTAAAACCCCGTTGTGTTTTTCTCAATCCTAATCTCCCCCTCTTGTCCGGTTGGGATGTGTTAACGCTGCTGAAATCCCATCCCCAAACCAAAGATATGAAAGTTATTGTCACCGCCGCTGATTCCGAGCGCAACCGCAGTCAACAGCAAGGGGCCGATAGTTTTCTGGTTCCGCCGATCACCTCGGCAGCTCTGCAAGCTTGCCTGAATCTGACCGTTTCCCCCATTCCTAGCCGCAAACGGCGCACTGCTCCGACTCTGCTGCGTTTACACGGCCATTATGCCCCCAATTTCTCCGATTTATCTTCCTTTAGCTGGATTTGGAATAATCAATTAGTTCGGGAGAATTATCGTTTTATTGAGGCCGATAGTTGCGAACAGGCGGAACTTTTAGCTGGTGTCTGGGAGGTGGACGCTATCTTAATCGATAGTTCGATCGCAGAAGATTTATACTCTTATCTGCAAACCTTGAGCGAGTCGCAAACCCTAGCTAATTTACCCCTAGTCACCCTTGATGTGGCTGTCACCGAGGTGGCCAATCAAATCCCCGGTTTAGCCGTTTTTCCCTGTTTGGCCCCCCCGACGGAAAACCGCATCGAACAGCTATTAAAGGTAATCGAGACTGCTGATCTGGCTTTTTCTGGCCACTTGAGCGGCGATCGCGTCCTGTAGGGGCGAAGCATTCGGGCATAACCTATCGGTGAAACCGGAGATTTTCTATCCGAATGCTTCGCCCCTACTTTTTGCCGCAAACCCTAAATAGCTGAAAATTTGTCAAAACGTCGTGCTTTGCTTACCTCATAAGCGATTAAAGGTAACAAAACAAAGAATTAGATTCGGAGAATGAATCAGATCTAGGGAAGTGGGGAAGTGGGGAGAAACTCTTTTCAGTGATCTGTTGACAATTTTTCAGTGATCTCTTGACAAATAGGCAATTCTGTGTTGACAAAGGAAAAATTTGCTGTTAGCATTGCGATAATCATTTATACATCCACTTTACCTCTGTGGGAGTCTATACAGATGACAAAATTACTCAGATTTACCATTCCTAGCGCTGCTGCTCTGGCCGTCGCCACTGCCTTAGGCCTCGCCACTGCACCAGCCCAGGCGGCTGCTATGGTAACCTATACCGGCTGTACAAGTACCTCATTCTGTACACTCACCGAGCTCCTTGGCGGTGGTTTCATCGAAGTTGATGAGGACGGAAATGGCACAATTGAGAAAGTGTTCAAGAACTGGACGAATTACGACTTTAGCAAAAGTCCTACGGCTAATACTCTGATCGATCCCCAAGGCAACATTCAAGTGAGTGCAACCGGCACTTACATTCCTGGTGTCTCTGGTAGTAGTACTCTCAATTACACTGTTGTTAATAATGCCCTGCTGATAGCTCCGCCACTTCCGGCGGGTAATGCCGTCTCGTGGAGTGCGACTGTTTATTTCGAGTTCGATCTCATGTCCGCTGAATATGTCCCAATCATTGAACAGGAAGATAAGCTAACAGGTGCGGCAGTTGTTGGTCCCACTTCTGGAACGACAAGTTATGCAGCTTTCAATAATACCTCGTTGGACTCCAGCGGCACGTCGATGATGACTGACACTATGGTGATTGCTCCAGCAGTAACCACGGTTATGGTAGCGAACACATTAGACCTCAGAGCTCGCCGGGTTAAAACTCCAACTTCTATGGCTGTTGTGGGTACGTCCAACATTACGAGTTTCTCACAAACCTTCACCCAGGTGGTTATTCCTGAACCGGGGACTGTTGCTGGACTGCTGGTTGTTGGTGGCTTAGGTCTGGCGATGAAACGCCGACAAAAGGATGGCTAACCGAGCTTAACGTCAAGATAAGATGAGGAGAGGCATCGTAGCTTCTCGGTTTGAAACTCCGTCCTTTGGGGGCGGTTTTTAATTAGGGTATGCTGAACGAACCTGCGTCAGTCCCCACAGGAGAAACTTTTTCAGCCAACCCTAATTGGGGTTGGCTGAAAAAGTAGGGGCGAAACATTCCGATAGGAAATCTACGGTTTCAGCGATAGGTTAGCCATTGATAGTTAGTCAAGTTTTTAGTTTCATTAGTCAATGTTTGGAGATACTGACAACGAATTATCCCATTTTTCAAAAGTAATGGCAGAGATGGTTAATTGCCCTCACCCCCTCCCCTCTAACGCTCTGGGACAGGGAAGGGGGTGAGGGAAATGTAGGCATGGTAAGGGTTTTGTGGCTTTTCTTGCTCCCACAGGTGCAAGATTTTGAGAGAATCGTGCTTCAAAACCTGGCGTCTTCATCGGCCCGCGTCCTGTAGGGGCGAAGCATTCGGATAGAAAATCTACGGTTTCACCGATAGGTTATTGCCCGAATGCTTCGCCCCTACTTTTTGCCGCAGACCACTAGGTAGGGTTTGCGGCAAAAAGTTTGTTGGTGGGGCCAGGAGTCGGTCGTCAGTAGCCGGTCGTCAGTAGCCGGTCGTTTCAGGCTTTGTTGCCCTCTCTTTTTGTACTAATTTATGTACTGAAAGGAGGATAATGCCAGGTTTTTGGGGGTCCCAATCCGATTTTCGCAGCACTAACATCGGATTTTAACAGGTCAAAAGCCTTATTTTCAAAGGGTTTTACCATTATTCAGCCGACCCTAAATAAATATTTTTCTTTTCTGTCTCCCCTTTTCGATTAGACTGGTAATTGAGAATAATTAGCATTTATTTTAGCGATCGCAAGTCTTAGACAGTTTCAAAACCGTTGACTGAGGCTGACATTAGCGCAGTTATCACCCTTTGGCTACTGAAGTAAACTCGATGAGCTATTAAGGAATTATTATCACTCTTGAATGAAAGACCTTCTTTGCCTTTGGAGATAAGAAAAGCATGGACGATAAAATTAGACCTAATGAAGCAGAAAAACCAGAAAAATCGCCAAATAAAGCCCAATTTTCCCCTTGGGGCGGTACAGAGGCAGCAGCAGAACGTACTAACACCATGGGTACTGAGCTAACAGCCACCTATCCCCTCGCACAAGTGGAAATGGGAAAAACCGTCTGGTTAGTGGGATTTCAGGGGACAGGAGGAATCAATCGACTCCTAGGTATGGGATTAAACCCCGGCATTCAATTACAGGTAATTAGCTCCCAACCGAGGGGGTCAGTTTTAATTGGCATTCAAGACAATCGTATCGGTATCGGGGCGGAAATGGCCGAAAAAATCCTCGTTAGTGACAGTCAACCGAAAAAACTGGAACCCAAAAAAGACCTACCTGAAGTAAGAACATTTCTGCGGGAGATACCCATAGGAAAAGCGGGTAAAGTTGTCGGTTATGACCGAGCATTGCGCGGATACAAAGGAAAATTGTTATCAATGGGATTAACTCCGGGGACAGAGTTTACCGTCATTCGCGTCGCACCTTTGGGGGATCCCGTCGAGATTCGAGTGCGGGGATTTCATCTCAGTCTGCGAAAACAGGAGGCAGACACTTTAATCGTCGAAGAAATAGACCCAGAAAGCAAAATTTAATCATCTAAGCCTATTCGTCACTCAATATCCTAATTATGGTCAAACCGATTATCGCCTTAATTGGCAATCCTAACTGTGGCAAAACTACCCTTTTTAATGCTCTCACGGGGGCCAATCAACGCACTGGCAACTGGCCAGGAGTAACAGTCGATCGCAAAGAGGGACGATTTCAAGTTAACGGGGAAGATATCACCCTTGTGGATTTACCCGGAGTCTATTCCCTCGATGTAGAAGAAGGGGAGACAGGAATGGATGAATTAGTCGCTAGGGACTATCTGCTGTCAGGAGAAGCGGATTTAGTGATTAATATCGTCGATGCTGCCAATTTAGAGCGCAATCTCTACCTTACTACCCAAATCATGGAGATGCGTTTACCGATGTTGATTGCCCTGAATATGATGGATGTGGCTAAAACTAGGGGTATTGTGGTTAATCCGCAACTCTTAAGCGCTCGCATGGATGCAATTGTCGTGCCGATTAGTGCGGTTAAAGGGGAGGGAATCGGAGAATTAAAGCAAAAAATTGGGGAATTAGTTGGTAATATTAACCATACTGCCGCTTATGTGGCTTATCCTGCGGTAATTGAGGAAGCTCTTAACGAGATTGTTGCCTACATTAACGACCATAGCAGTAAAAGGATCGTTGAGCCAAGATGGACTGCTTTAAACCTACTGCAATACGAGGATCGCATCGCCCCAGAATTGCGCTCCCAGGAACTATTAAGCATTATCGTCAAGCATAGACGACAAATACACCAAGTTTTAGGGGAAGACCTTGATATTTTAATTGCTGATACTCGTTATGGCTTTATTCAACAAGTTACCCAGGGAGCCACTCAACGGACTGGACAGATAAATGATACTATGTCTGATCGCCTTGATCGGATTGTTCTCGATCGCTGGTTAGGAATTCCGATATTTTTGGGCGTAATGTACCTAATGTTCTTGTTTACAATCAATGTTAGTGCTGCCTTTATCGATTTCTTCGATTTAACTGCCCAGACTATCTTTGTCGATGGTTTTGCCCAAGTTTTACAAACAATCCATACCCCGGGTTGGCTAATTGCTCTGCTCGCTGATGGAGCGGGGGGAGGTGTGCAAACCGTCGCCACTTTTATCCCCGTAATTGGCTTTATGTTCCTCTTTTTGTCAATTTTAGAGGATTCCGGCTATATGGCCCGGGCAGCCTTCGTCATGGACCGATTGATGCGTTTGGTGGGATTGCCGGGTAAATCCTTTGTCCCCATGCTAGTGGGATTTGGTTGCAATGTGCCGGCAATTATGGCCACCAGAACCCTAGAAAATTCTCGCGATCGTTTAATGACGATTATGATGAACCCTTTTATGTCCTGTGGGGCCAGATTACCTGTTTATGCCCTATTTGCGGCGGCTTTTTTCCCCATAGGTGGTCAAAACATCGTTTTTGGTCTTTATATCTTAGGAATTCTCGCCGCTATTTTGACGGGATTGGTGATGAAAAAAACCCTACTCAAGGGAGAAGTCAGTCACTTTATTATGGAATTGCCTCCCTATCATCTACCGCGTCTGAAAGGGGTTTTAATTCGTACTTGGGAACGTCTGCAAGCGTTTTTATGGAAAGCTGGACGAGTTATCGTTTTAATGGTGATGATTTTGGGATTACTCAACTCCGTCAGTTTTGATGGTTCTTTTGGTAATCAAGACAGCGAGCGATCGGTTTTAAGTGCTACCAGTAAAGCTGTAACTCCTATTTTCTCACCCATGGGACTAGAACCGGAAAATTGGCCGGCAACGGTGGGAATTTTTACGGGAGTTTTTGCCAAAGAAGCAATGGTAGGCACATTAAACTCAATTTACAGCCAACTAGCAGGGGAAGATAACCCGAATAAGGGGGCAGCACAGGTAAAATTCGACTTTTGGGGGCAAATTCAGGAAGCTATCGCCACTATTCCCGCCAATTTAGCGGAATTACCCAATCAATTACTTGATCCCTTGGGTTTAAATCTTGGTGATCTGCAAGATCAAAAAACGGCTGCCGAGAAGCAAGAGGTAGATTTAGGAATCTTTGGGGCAATGGCGAAAAGATTTGATGGTCAAGCGGGTGCTTTTGCCTATCTGTTGTTTGTTCTGCTCTATTTTCCCTGTGTTTCGGCCACATCGGCAGTATATCGCGAAACTAATGCCGGTTGGACTGCTTTTATTGCCCTCTGGACCACAGGAATGGCCTATATTGTTGCCACTTCCTTCTATCAAATCGCCACTTTTTCTCGACATCCGGGATTTTCTCTCTTTTGGATAGTCTTGATGGGTTTAACCGTAGTCGGGGTTTTATTCACCTTAAAAAATCTCCGTCCCCGAAAAATCAACCGTCCGGCAATTTAAAAGTAGGGTGGGTTAGGCGACAAAAAGCTAGGCAACTAACAAATTATTTAGATTCGCCGTAACCCACCGCAATCAAGCAACTTTTCTCGATTTTTTTCGCTTATAAACCATGATTTTAATCGATATACAGGCTTATCTTGCCAAAAATCAGAAAGCATCTCTGTCTGACTTATCCAGACACTTTCGGATGTCAGCGGATGCCTTAAGTCCTATGCTCGATCGCTTGCTGAAAAAGGGGCGAATTCGCCTGATTTCCCTAGAAAAATGCGGAGGATGCAGCCGTTGTTCCCCAGAATCTATGGCTTTTTACGAATGGATTGAGGGCAATTCCACAGGGACAAACAGATAAAAGTTTAATACTACAGAAGTGATCTCACCATTAAGATAACTGCTGTATTACCAGTCGCTTTCAACTGGGATAGTTAATTTCTGGCGAGGAACCAAAGTCACTCAACCGCAGAACCTCAAGGTTGTATAATCTTTAAGAGTTATTAAGCTTTGTATCAGTTTGCCCAGCAGCATTTAATGAATATACTTTTGCTGACATCATCTTTAGGGTTACTCCTAGCGATCGCTATCGTCGTCTATTTTGTTTCCTCTCGCAAGTACCAATCGTCGGACTCGGTGGCCAATTCCTACGACCAATGGACCGAGGACGGGATTTTAGAATATTATTGGGGCGAACACATCCATTTAGGTCACTACGGTTCCCCACCAGAAAAAAAAGACTTTCTACAGGCAAAAGCTGACTTTGTGGCGGAAATGGTCTCTTGGGGAGGTTTGGATAAACTACCCGCCGGTGCCACTCTCCTCGATGTCGGTTGTGGTATTGGTGGCAGCAGTCGCATTCTGGCCCGGGACTACGGATTTGCCGTTACCGGTATCACCATTAGTCCCAAACAAGTGGCACGGGCCAAAGAACTAACACCCCCAGATGTAAATGCTCGCTTTTTGGTCGATGATGCCATGGCCCTTTCTTTTCCCGACGAGAGTTTTGATGTGGTCTGGTCAATCGAAGCCGGTCCCCATATGCCGGACAAAGCCGTTTTTGCACAGGAATTACTGCGAGTTCTTAAGCCGGGGGGAGTCCTAGTGGTAGCGGACTGGAATCAGCGAGATGAACGTCAAAAACCGCTCAATTTCTGGGAAAGTCCTGTAATGCGCCAACTTTTGGATCAGTGGTCCCACCCCGCTTTTGCCAGTATCGAAGGTTTTGCCGAACAGTTAGCGGCCACGGGATTGGTAGATGGGGAAGTGATGACTGCTGACTGGACAAAAGCCACTCTACCCTCTTGGATTGATACCATTTGGCAAGGGGTGATTCGTCCCCAAGGTTGGTGGCAATTTGGTCTAACTGGGTTGGTTAAATCCGTCCGAGAAGTGCCGACAATTCTTCTGATGCGTTTGGCCTTTGGTACGGGTTTATGTCGTTTTGGGATGTTCCGCGCTGTTCGCGCTCAATCCCATCTGCAAGCAAGTCAGCAAGAGTCTCTTACCTCAGTTATCTAGCTGGTTATAATTAAATTGAAGATAAATCCCCCCTTGATCCCCCTTGATAAGGGGGGTGTCTGATAATTTTTAACACCTACCTACTTAAATTAATCTTTAATATTTAATTAATCTCTGAAAAATTAATAAGGTACGGTTCTAAACTCCACGCAATTATTACTGGGATTATAGAGAGTGTAAACTGCTTTATTTAATTCTTTACCAACGCTACCAACCCCAATTAAACGCTTATCTTGAATCGTCAAAGTTTGACTTGGTTGCCGTTTATCTAAAGTAGTAACAGTGCTAGTTAAATTAGCGGACTGTAAAGAATAATCAAAAACTTTTCCTGAACGACCACAAAATAGATTATTAACTCCCACCCGTTGCAGTCGATCTAAAATTTGCCATGGGGGAGTATCGGGGGTTAATTCTTCACTAACACTGACACTACTGCCATGAATTAATAAACAATCCAACTCGACAAAACCAAAATCGAGATTTCGTAACCATTGCACTGTTTCTAAAGAAACTGCATCCCAGAGTTGTTTAGTGCTATCAATTCCATGTTTATCGATTAATTCCGTCGGTTCTCCTGTGGCTCCCAAACTGTGTAAAATTAGACATTGTTCTTCCCACCATCCCCGACAAACCTGCGGATATAAGTTATTTTTAGTGGGATAACGTATTTGTTCTACTAGCATTTCACTATCGGGATTAACACCGATAAAATCTCCTAAAATATATAAATTTTCTACAGTAACTGACCGTTGCTGAATATCTTCCAAGACCGCTTGATAGGCTGGTAAATTGCCTTGAATACCGCTTAAAATCGCCCACATAATTTCTTGACTTATCACAAATTAACGTTCGCAAACATGAGTCGGATCATCGGCTTTTTCCGCATATTCTAGACCCTTAGCCAATCGCCAAGCGAAAATAGGAGGTAAACCCGATGCTAAAATAGCCTGACAGGTTTCCTGATAGTTATAGGCCACTTCTCGCAGTTGTACCGCTGCCGTTTCTCGATCGTAAATCACATAGGTGGCATTTGGACGACCGTGACGCGGTTCTCCCACCGACCCCACGTTGATGATACGTTTAACCGGTGTGGTAAATTGCCGCGACTGTTCCCCATCGGGTTGATACACTTTTATTTGCAAGCTTCCCGCGTCGAGAGTGCGAATGTAGGGGATGTGGGTATGTCCACAGAATAAAACCTCTGTATCTACTGATAAAACCCGTTCTAAAGCCGTAAAAGCGTCCATTTCGGCTAAAAGGTACTCATGGTTACTTTGGGGACTACCATGGACAAAACAGAGGTTATCTAGCTTAAAAATTTCGGGCAGTTTTGACAAATAATTACGGTTTTCCGAGGTAATTATTTGATTTGTCCACTCATGAGCTAATCTACCCCGTTTTTCTGCTAAAAGCGACGGATAACTGCACTCACAGGCATTTAATCCCTCAACGATATCCTCATCCCAACACCCTTGTACCGTGGTAATCCCCAGTTGACGGATTTTTTCCACCACTTGGTTAGGATGGGGTCCATACCCAACTAAATCCCCTAAACAGTAGATTTCTTGACAACCCTGTTGGTCTAAATCTCGCAAAACAGCATTAAAAGCGGGCATATTGCCATGAATACAGGATAAAACGGCTATTTTCATCAGATTAACTCCATTTCTGGCTCTAAAGATTCTTGAAATTGTTGTTGATAATACAAAAGTGCCTCATCGGACAGACAACAATCACTAAGGGTATCGGCAATTATGGGTTTATCGAGATTGCGACCGACGATTTCAATCCCACTGAAGCGATTCGGTCTCCCATCGAGATTTAAGGGTAAATTTAAGCTTTGAAAGTCTTTTTCTGGCCATTCATCCATAAATTCCCCATAAATACACTGACCATCGATGATATCGAAGATACTTTTAACCCGCAGCACTTCCCCATAGGCCCCTTGGGTTAATTCTGTCCAAAAGGTAGTTAAACTGGAAAAATCGAGGACTTCTCCCGTTAAAACGGCTCTATAAATCTGTATTTCTCGTTTTTTTAACCATTGATCACCTTTTATGGTTGTTTTGACGGGACTGAAGACAATTTCATCGACGGGTACTTGTCCTTCGGAGATTTCTGCTTCTGGAGACGTAATCGCTACCCGATGACAATTGAGGGGTTTTAGAAAGCTTTCGAGGGATTGCGTGTCTAAATGCCATGGTACTTCCATATAGATCGTGTTTTCCATCGATAAACTGCTCAAAAGGTCTTCTTCTTCCCTAGAAATACAGGACAACTGGGGAAAGTCACTCTGTAAAGTGAGGTGATCAATGGGAAAAGTTTCCGTCTGGGGACTAAAATATAGGCTTGGCTGCGTCTGTTTGGCGATTTGTTGGCGAATCCAATGGGTTTTTCCCGCAGCTATACCCCCCGTCACCACGATAATCATTCTGCTCCTTCTCTACTGTGGTAATGATAATCATTCTAGCATAAGTTAGATTGGGGCAAGTAATCTTCCTTAACCAATCCTCTCGACTTAGCCAGGTTATTTTGGGAAAAATTGGCGGTTTCTTGGGATATTAATCATGGTTATGGCTCTTTTCTCTAGGATACCATTGGGTTTGTCCATCGGGTAAATCAACCAAGGTAATTCCCCTCGTTTTTAATTGTTCCCTTAATCGATCGCCGCTTCCGTAAAGTGCAAGGGTTTGCGATAATGAACTTGGAGAACAAAGAGATGTAAAACCATGGGATCGAGGGTTCGTTAAATTTTAAAGTTTTTATCCATAAATTATTCATAAGTAGCTGGTTATAATTAAATTAAAAATGGATTTTAGGTTCGATCCCCCCTTAATCCCCCCTTAATAAGGGGGGTGCCGATCCCCCCTTAGTCCCCCCTTAATAAGGGGGGTGTCGATCCCCCCTTAATCCCCCCTTAATAAGGGGGGGGTGTCTGAAAACTTTTAACACCTACCTACTTAGTTTGTCCTTTTTAATTTTTTGAGAACTGGCCAAGCATTCGTTTAGTTGTGTCAAGATTTCCTCTTTATTTAAATTTCTGCCGATAAGAACTAACTGATTCTTAGGAGATGTATCCCATTCTACCGCTTGCAGATCGTAACGGAGACCGCTCAATTGAAAAATATGTTTTAAATCGCTTTGTTGAAACCAGAGAATACCTTTTGCTCGAAAAACATTTATCGGCATTTTTTCCGTAATAAAAGGCTCAAATTTATCTAGATTAAATGGTTTATCGCTAACAAAGGAGACAAAATTAAAGTCTTCAGGAGATTGATTATCACTGGAGCTTGGGCGATTTTTTTGAAAGTCTCTCAACTGGTTTTTATACAATTCTTCTTTAGTTAAACCTAGATCTAACAATAAACCTAAAGGAACCTGACCATAACTACTTTTTAGGAGTCTTATACCCTGTTTCTCTCGACGAATAAAATTTTCTAAATCATCTAATTTTTTGCCACTGACTCGATCTATTTTATTGAGAATTACCACGTCACCATAACGAATTTGACTAAGGGCAATGTTACTATCAAAATGATCCGCCGTAAAGGTTTCAGAATCCACGAGGGTAATAATAGAATCTAAGCGAGTCAGATATTTTAATTCCGTGGCCAAGAAAGTGAGGATAATTGGCAAAGGATCGGCTAATCCTGTGGTTTCAATGATTAGATAGTCCACGGGGATTTCTTTTTCTAAGACCTGATATACTGTCTCAATTAAACTATCATTAATCGTACAACAAATACAGCCATTACTCAATTCTACCATATCTTCATCGATGGAAACAAGCAATTGAGAATCAATATTAATATCCCCAAACTCATTGACTAATACGGCAACTTTTAACCCTTCTTTATTGTCAAGAATATGATTTAGTAAGGTGGTTTTTCCACTCCCTAAAAAACCAGTAATAATCGTCACAGGCATTCCCGATTTAGGCAAGCAAGGGAGGGAATCGGAGAGAGGAATTATCAAAGAACTCATGGCAGCTAACCCACTTGTAAGTTAATTAATTGGCAGAAAATAGGCTTTTCTCAACCCTGTTAAATTCGCCTGGAAGGGATCGATCTCCACTATTGCCGGTTTATACAAAAGCTTCAGAGATTAGTTTTAGATAGGATCGCCGTTTGCATTTTTTCTAATAAATCTGCCAGTGTCATCGAACCTAAATCTCCCCCTTGTCGAGTGCGAACACTTAGAGTTTTACTGCTAACTTCTCGTTTTCCAATCACAGCTAAGACAGGGATTTTTTCTAGTTCTCCTGTACGAATTTGTTTACCTAAACGCTCACCACTTTTATCGATTTCCACTCGATAACCAGCTTGTTTTAACTGCATTGCCACCCCTAAAGCATAATGATGCTGTTCATCACTAACGGGTAATAAACGGACTTGAATAGGTGCTAACCAGAGAGGAAAATCTCCTGCATAATTCTCGATTAAAATACCAAAAAATCTTTCCAAAGAGCCAAAAATAGCTCGATGAATCATAATCGGTCTTTCCCGAGTACCATCCCTAGCGACATATTGCATATCAAAGCGTTCTGGCAAGTTAAAATCGACCTGAATCGTGGAACATTGCCACATTCTACCGATCGCATCTTGAATTTTTATATCAATTTTAGGACCATAAAAAGCCCCACCTCCCTGATCCTCAATATAATCCCATTTTTTAGCATTTAAGGCCTCAATTAAAGCTGCGGTTGCCAATTCCCAAACACTATCACTACCCACGGATTTACTGGGGCGAGTCGATAAATTTACCTGATAATTAGTAAAGCCAAAATCGGAAAGAATTTTCTCGGTTAAGTTCAAAACTCCTAGAATCTCTGCGGCAATTTGTTCGGGCAAACAAAATATATGAGCATCATCTTGAGTAAAACCTCGCACCCGCATTAATCCGTGTAAAACCCCCGATCGCTCGTAACGATAAACTGTGCCTAATTCTGCCCATCTGAGGGGAAATTCTCGATAGGAATGCAGGTCATGTTGATAGGTTAAAACATGAAAAGGACAATTCATCGGCTTAATTTGATAGCTTTGCTGTTCTAACTCGATCGCCTCAAACATATTGTCGCGATAAAAGTCCCAATGTCCAGAAGTTTTCCACAGATCTAAATTAGCTAGATGGGGAGTATAAAGAAATTGATAACCCGCTTCTAAATGAGCTTGGCGCCAATAATCTTCGATTAAATAACGCATTGTTGCACCCCGGGGATGCCAAAAAACTAAGCCGCCACCGGCATCTTCTTGGATGCTAAATAATTTTAATTGTTGTCCCAATTTGCGATGATCTCGTCGCTGCGCTTCTTCTTTTTGTTGGAGATAATTTTGTAATTCTGCGGGGGTTTGCCAAGCTGTGCCGTAAATTCGCTGTAATTGCGGCTGTTTTTCATCTCCTTGCCAATAAGCACCCGCTACACTTTCCAAGGCGAAAGCATCTGGGTTAATCTCCCCCGTCGAGTTGAGATGGGGTCCCGCACACAGATCCCACCAAAATTCTTCTGGGGGAGAAACAGCGCCATCAATTAACGAGGGTTCTCGATCGCTCCGTCCTGCGTCTGGACTACCGATAAAATAACGGGTAATGGTTTCATCTGGGGGAATTCTCTCTAAAATTAACTTTTTGTAGGGTTGATTAAGGCGCTCGATTTCTGCGGTAATTTCGCTTCTTTCCAGCACTTCTCGGATAATTGGCAGGTTTTTCTCGATAATTCGCCCCATTTCTGCCGCTATTTTCTCCAAATCTTCGGGGGTAAAGGGTGTTGGGCGATCGAAATCGTAGTAGAATCCCGTTTCTGTCCAGGGACCAATAGCGACTTTGGTTTCAGGAAAGAGAGTTTGTACAGCCATCGCTAAGATATGGGCGCAAGTATGGCGTATTTTTACGATTTTTTGCGAATCTTCCTCGATAACGGGGCTTTCTGCTCGGGGGGACTTAATTTGATTGACCATTGCCAGTTAAAGTGATAATGATTATCATTTTAGCAAAGGAGGGCTGATGTCTGAGAGAAAAATGCGCTCAAATCCTCTAGCGGCAAGCTCAACGCTGATAGCTTACCGCTCAAACTGGAAGTTTCCCCGTTTTAAAAACAGGGATTACCGACGATATTCTCGACTTAACAGCCAGAATCCAGGTTATGATGACGAGAAAAGAAACTGAGAAAACGGGTTTCTTCAAGAAACCCGTTTTCTGATTTTCCTGAATTTCTCGCTCAAAATCCCGACAATCGAGTGCCTCTTCCGAAAAAGCGCGCATTGGATGCACCGCACATTTCAAGCGATAATCTCCAGTACAAAAAACACAGCGACTACAGGGAATTCGATGCAGCTTTTGCAACTGCCGGCGCCCTTGGGCAACAGCAAGAAAAAGAGCAGTAAAAAAGAACAGCAGCGTTATCCAGATCGCGATCGGACAAAAGAGCGGTATTAGCCTTAACATAAATCTCGATTTTTGTCAATTAAGGAATAATTACAGTTTGCTCAGAAAGGAATTCCTGTCGGATTAGCGATCGCCAAAAACTAAAAATCTCTTGACTGACGCTGTAGGGGTGGGAATAGTGGAAAAAATAACGCCCTTTGTGACAACTCCAAATGCGATCGCCTGACTTTAACCAGGGTTGCCATCCCTGCAATAAATGCTGATCGATAATCGTATCGATATCTCCCCCACAGACTAACAGGGGTACGGGAACTGTCCCCGGGGGGAAATGGGCATTCTGATAGAGATTATGGGGAGAAAGGGACAATAATAAATCCTCTTCCAAGAGATAGCGATATTCTTGGGTTAAAGCGCAGGATTGATGACCAAAAAGATTGTGAACCGATTGATTGAGCAGAGTTTGACGAGAACAAGGCAGTAATTTTGATAGCACATAATAATGAGCTTGCCAATCGATCGCCGGATAGACTCCCACAGAGAGCAAAGTTAAGGATTTCACCCTTTCTGGATAACGACGCGCATACAGTAATCCTACTAATCCCCCCGTGCCGTGGCCGACTAAATGCAGCGGTCGATCGCATTGTTTCAGGTAATCTTGTAGTAATATCAAGGCAATATCAAGAGAAGCTGGCTGATCAAGAGATTGACAGTATTGCCAATCAGCGATCGCAATTTCCCTGGCTAAAAAATCCAACACCGGGCGATCAAAACGGCGAAAACTGGGGTTAACATTAATCCAAACTGCATCAGGTAATCGAGACATAATAATCAAGGATATAGGGGATTTTTTAGCGATCAGTAAACAGTAATCAGTAATTGGTGAAAAGAAAGCTGCGAACTAGCCACTTAATACTATTCACTGATAACTGATAACTGATAACTGATTGATAGCTAACTAAACGCCAAATTCGCCCTTAAGTCCCGCGACCCAAGTTTTGATCCGTTGTTCAGTTAAATCGGATTGGTTGTCTTCATCGAGGGCTAAACCGACAAATTTGCCATTTTTTAGGGCTTTCGACTCGTTAAAATCGTAACCTTCTGTCGGCCAGTAACCGACGGTTTTACCCCCTAGGGAGGCGATTTTTTCTTCCAGTATCCCCAGAGCATCTTGAAAGTTATCCGCATAACCGATTTGATCCCCCATCCCGAAATAAGCGACCTTTTTGGAGACGAAATCAATGTCATCCAATTCATCGTAAAAACCCTCCCAATCGCTTTGTAATTCGCCGATATTCCAGGTGGGACAACCGATAATCAGGGCATCGTAGGGGGCAAAATCCTCGGTAGAAGCGGAGGAGATATCGTGTAATTCTACAATTGCCTCACCTCCAAATTCTTTCTGAATCATTTCCGCCACCGTTTCGGTTTTGCCGGTTTGCGTGCCAAAAAATAAGCCAATTTTTGCCATAAAATTTGTCCTTGTTGCGAAATAAGTGAGTTTAACTCTTAATTCTCCTTGATAGGGAATAAAGCCCCTGATTACAGTTTTCTCCCTCTGAAACTGGCATTTCCTGCCGGCAAGAACTACAGTACCAATAAGAGCGAGAGCGTCCAATGTGATGCAGCAATTTGGTGTTACAACAGGTACAGTAAGGCATAAGGGACAGTTAGAAAGATTGATCAGCGGGGAAAATTAGGAAAATCGATAGTTTATCCTAATCTTCCTTGAAAAAACTAGGCTTCTATCGCATTTAAGGCTTTTTCTACTCGTTTAAAGTCAAAACCCATCGCGCGTAAAGCGTGCCAGAGATGACCTTGTAAAAAGAAGAAAGCGAGGAAAAAGTGGGCATTAGCCAACCAACAGCGCGCCGTATGTACTCCAAAGGGCAATTTCACCCTGTCGGCAAAGTAGGGAGCAATTCCTAACTTCACTTCTAAAATTGGCCCGTAAAATTCGACTGGATAAGCGAGGGTATTTACCCCACAGAAATAGGCGGCCACGAAACCAGCGAGGGCAATTCCGCCCAAAGAATAGGATAAAATGGCTTCTCCGGAGAAAATCAGCACATTTCTCGCCCATTTGAGCGGGGGAACGATAATATGCCAGATACCTCCCCCAATTAACATTAAACCGACGTAGATATGACCACCGACTAAATCTTCGAGATTGTCCACAGTAGCAAAGTGGATTTGATAGCCATAGATAACCCAAGGATCGAGGGTTGGTTCACTAACGACTCGGACAGCGCCGATAGTTGCGTCGTATAATCCCCCCCAGTACATAGCTTTGGCCACTAATAATAATGCAGCTATACCTAAAAAGAGCAGGTGATGACCGAGAATAACTCCTAATTGTCGGGGTTCACTCCAATCGAAATGGAATTTTTTCCCCGGACCGGAGGAATCTTTCAGGGTTTCTGGGACTCTTAACAGGTGAAATAAGGCTCCTGCTCCCAAAACTGCCGAAGAAATCAGATGAATTGAGCCAATCACGAAAAAGGGATAGATATCGATGATTTGCCCCTTTTCTCCGACTCCAAAGCCTAAAGTGGCCAGGTGCGGCAGTAAAATTAAGCCCTGTTCTGCCATGGCTATATCGGGGCGATACTGGGAAATTTCAAATAAGGTGAAGGCTCCTGCCCAAAAAGCGATTAAAGCAGCTTGGGCAACGTGGGCGACGATAAATAAGCCTGATTTATCGGCAAAACGGGCATTTCCTGCCCACCAGTCGTATTCGATCTGAGGATTATCGTAGGTCTGCATGGCATCTTTTAACGAAAATAGAACCAAGCTTATTGATAATTATATGCAATAAGCTTTAAGTCTTAGTCTAGAATAATTCTCAATAAAGTCAAGTTAAGAATTGTTACAGTTGCTCGGCATACTTTAATACATCAGTATTTTTAGCCTGATCAGCCTTTGAAAATCAAGGCTTTTCAGCATGAATCTTGGATCGCAGCTAGAGTAATCACCTCAAATAATTGAGAATAATTATTAATTAATTTTTAACAAAGACTAGAGGATAATTAGCTTGTCATCACTTAAACAAGCGCATAATTGGGCATTAAAGAGCATAAATAAGCTTAAATATGCTCTTTATTTAATTTTTAACCTGAAATCTCTTTTTTATTCGATAAAATACCCGCCGGTGCTATTCGCCTCCCCGTCGGTTGTGGTAAGGGACTTGCGCTTTGATAATGTACCTTTTGGGCGAACGCAGTTCGCCCCTACATTGTCGACAAAATCCGTTACTGTAGGGGCGCAAAGCTTGCGCCCTCCGATCGATTGGGATATGATTCTCACGCAAGTCCCTAAGCTGTACTGAATTTAAACTGCGTCAGAGTCTCTGAGCGCCCATTTATAGGGATTGCAGCCTCTGGATTTTCCTTTCTCTCCCCTCCCCAGTTCTGAAAAGATACTTAATAGAGCCGTAGATTAACAACATTGTCGTTAAAGTCATGGCCATAATTAGGGGGGCAATTTTGGCTAACCAGAAAGCCACGAAGATTATGCCGATTCCGTCAGCCAGTAAGATGGGTAAACGTGGCCCTATGCCATGGTCAATAATTTTTTCCGTGCTTGGCTGCAGTTGAATTTTGGCTAAACATTGAAACCAAATTTGACTGACTAAAACTATTAAAGCTCCCCATCCTATCCAGAGGGCAGCCACATAAAAGCCCGACAATTCTAAAACAATTGTACTAATTGTAACCATAAAAAAGCGATCAAGGCGAGGATCGCTGGTTTTTTGCTGAAATTGGGCAATTTCTGCCAAGTCCACCGCTGCCATGCGTGCCTGTTCTATACACATCACCAGGGTACCTAGGGCAAGAATAGCAGCGGATAGGTTTTCCGGTGAGAATATTTGGGAGATTATGCCTAAACTAGCTGGAAAAAACAGTAAAAAAAGGATCGTTCGTCTCATCTATTCGGGGTGGGGTCAGATTAAGATAAGAAATGCTCTTGACTTGATCATTTCTGTAATGTCTTGTTTGCCTCCTTTTCAAAATGCTCTCCTTCTCACCCAAGCTTTAACCCATCGTTCCTATGTTAATGAACAGTCCCAATTGACGGAAAATAACGAGCGCCTAGAATTTTTGGGCGATGCGATTTTGGCTTTTTTGGTGGGCGAACTTTTGTATCAAAAATATCCCGCCATGAATGAGGCAGAATTAACCCGTTTGCGGTCAAATTTGGTCAAAGAAGAACAATTAGCGCAATTAGGCATCGAAATCGGCCTGGGGGAGTTAATGCGTTTGGGTAAGGGGGCAATTAAAGATCGGGGGCGATCGAATCCTACCCTATTAGCGGACACTTTTGAAGCGATAATTGGGGCTTATTATCTAGATTCGGGGTTAAATGCGGTTAAAAACTATCTGCACGGGCTTTTTATCCCTGTAGCCTCTCATTTAGTCTCTCAACAATCGGAATCGCCATCTTTTATCGATGCCAAAAATCTCTTTCAACAGTGGGCGCTGGCCAATTTCGCCTCTAATCCAGAATATGCGATCATCGATGTGACAGGACCCCCCCACGCTAGGGAATTTACTGCCGAAGTGCGGGTTAATAACCTTCTCTACGGTACAGGTAAAGGTAAACGGAAACAGGATGCCACCAAAGCGGCTGCCGAAGATGCTTTAAAGCGCTGTCAATGGCAATAATAAATAAGGCCAAACCTACTTATCTGAGGGGCCACCAATTAACTTTATCCCTGGTGGCACTGTACACTTCTTTTAAACCCTCGGCATCCAGTACCCGAATTAAATCCCCCGTCGATTCTGAGGCAATTAATCCCACGTTTTGCAATCCTTTTAATACCTGTTCGACGGTGCGTTGATTGAGTTGACAAGCGCGAGCAATCATATCGACGGATAGATCAAAAGTATAGATATTTTCGGCACTCGGTTGACTGCCTAATTCTCTTTCTTGATAGATTAAAGCTCTGAGTAAAGTGGCTACAGCTTGGGGTGGATAGCTACTGCAATTAAGCAAATGATACTCGAATTTTTGCTGTAATTCAAATAAAAAACAGTACCGTTGACGAAAACTTTCGTTATCGTTGTAAATCTTTTCTAGCGCCGATAAGGGAATTTTCAGGACGTGGGTAGTTTTATAGGATTCCACCAAACAGGGAAAGGCGCGACTGGCTAAACCATAACTAAAGGGTAAACTCCTCATGCCAAAACAGCCGCCGGGGTAGGTAATGGCAATAATCCGGTCGAGGGGGGTGCTGCGGACGACGATTACACCCTCATTCAAAATCACATACAAAACATCTAGAAATTCATCGGGGAGAAAAGCCGTATAGACTGGACGATTGGAAAATAGCGTCTCTAACTTGAGATTGTCAGCATCCAGATACTGACTTAACCAAGCCTCCTCTAGTCCGCGAAAGAGAAAACTCTGGTTAATCAGTTGTTGTAGGAGGGTTGTTTTTTTGGTTTTGACGCTCTTGCCCATAGTCTCAAACCTAGATGTAGCACTGATTCCATCTTCTCACAGTTTCCCTTGTTATCACCTTATTTCCAATTTGTTTTATAAATGTATTGAAATTTTGTTTTCCATGCTGTAGGATTAAACTACACCTGAAAACAGATACAACCTCAGAGTAAAGCTTAGGAGCGCCGCCGATGCAGTCATCCCAGTCTTGTTTATCCCTACTCATGGCAACTGTCCTGACGGGAGGAATGCTGGCATCTTGCACCCCATCCCCCACCAATAGCGGCAATGACAGCCAAAAACCCGTGACTGTGACACTTGTTTCCTATGCTGTCACCCAAAGTGCCTACGAAAAAATCATTCCCAAATTTGTCGAGGAATGGCAACAAAAAACGGGGCAAAAAGTAACTTTTGAACAGAGTTATGGTGGTTCCGGTTCCCAAACTCGTGCCGTTATCGATGGTTTAGAAGCGGATGTGGTAGCGTTGGCTTTAGCTTTGGATACCAAGAAAATTGAGCAAGCGGGATTAATTCAACCCGGTTGGGAAAAAGAAGCTCCCAATGACTCTATTGTTCATAAATCTGTAGTGGCTTTTGTTCCTCGTGATGCCAATATTAAAATTAATAAATGGTCAGATCTAGCCAAGGATAATATTAAAGTTATTACCGCTAATCCCAAGACTTCTGGCGGAGCGCGCTGGAATTTTCTCGCTCTTTGGGGTTCGGTGACGCAAGCGGAAGGCAGTGAACAAGCGGCGCAAACTTTTGTCGAAAAAGTGTTTAAAAATGCGCCAGTTTTACCTAGAGATGCTCGTGAATCTAGTGATGTATTTTTTAAACAAGGCCAGGGAAATGTGCTAATTAATTACGAAAACGAGATGATTCTCGCTAACCAAAAAGGTGAGAATTTAGCCTATACTGTTCCCACTGATTATAATATTTCTATTGATAATCCCGTGGCGGTTGTTGATGCCAATGTGGATAAAAAAGGTACGAGAAAAGTGGCGGAGGCTTTTGTGCAGTTTTTATTTACCCCAGAGGCACAAAGAGAATTTGCTAAGGTGGGGTTTCGTCCCGTTGAACCGACGATAGTTAAAGAGTTTGAGAGTAAATTTCCTCAGATAAAAAATCTCTTTACCGTGCAGGATTTAGGCGGTTGGGATAAGGTACAAAAACAATTCTTTGAAGATGGAGCCTTGTTCGATAAAATTCTGACTAAAGCTGGTAAATCTTAAGGAGAAAAACCATGGATAATCAACCTCAATGGCAGACTATTAATCATCCCCAAAGTGATTTACATCTCGATCAATCGGGACTCGATCGCCCCACGTCCCGAAGAATAAAAATTCGGATTCCTAAACAATATATTAACGAGCCAATTATAGCACGTTTAGGGTCTTTTCCCGGTCTAAAAGTGAATATATTTTCCGCTTTGTTAGCGGCAAATAATAATCAAGATGGCTGGTTCGATCTACAACTACAAGGCAACTCCCAAGGGATAGAAAATGCCCTTTCCTATCTGGCAGATTTAGATGTAGAAGTTTGGTATGATTCAGCACAAGTTCTTGAAGAAGCGGACAATTGGTAATCTCTAGCAATAATAAACAATGGCTAACCCACAATTATCTTTATCTCCCAGTCAACCCCTGAAAAAAGTTTCTATTCCTTGGGTAATTACCATTAGTTATCTAGTGGTTTTGTTGGTTTTACCAGCAGCGGCACTATTTGCTAAATCCCTAACTCTTGGTTTTGCCGAATTTTGGCGTGTTGCCACTTTACCGATTTCTTTATCCGCTTACCAAGTCACTTTTTTTACTTCCTTAATCGCCGGATTAATTGACGGAGTTTTTGGCACTATTATCGCTTGGGTATTAGTGCGTTATCGATTCCCAGGTAAAAAAATTGTCGATGCTTGTGTGGATTTGCCCTTTGCTTTACCCACTTCTGTTGCCGGTTTAGTCCTAGCCACAGTTTACAGTGATAACGGTTGGCTCGGTCAATTTTTTGCCCCCTTTGGTATTAAGATATCCTTTACCATTTTAGGGGTTTTTGTGGCGATGTTATTTATCGCTTTACCCTTCATTGTCCGCACCTTACAGCCAGTTTTACAGGAAATGGAAAAAGAAGTAGAAGAAGCGGCTTTATCCCTCGGCGCTTCCTCTTGGCAAATCTTCTGGCGAGTTATTTTTCCCACAATACTACCCGCTATTTTAACAGGAGTTGCCCTCGGTTTTGCCAGAGCGATCGGTGAATATGGTTCCGTAGTTATTATCTCATCTAATATTCCCTTTAAGGATTTAATTGCCCCAGTTTTAATCTTCCAAAGACTAGAGGAATATGATTACACAGGTGCGACAGTAATCGGCATGGTTTTATTACTGGTTTCTTTGTTCATGTTAGTAGTAATTAATTTCCTGCAGCAATGGGGGCAAAAATACAGAGTTAAGTAAAGAGTAAAAAATATTAGGGTATAACTGGAGACAGATCAAAAATGCTGAGTCTAAAAAAATCAACTAAACCGAAAGAGTGGGATTACAAACCCCTACTAATTATCATCGCCCTTGTTTATCTGGCACTATTATTATTTATTCCAGCAGCGGCAGTATTTTACTATGCTTTTCGCAATGGATTCCAAGCGTTTTTAGAAGCGGCGGGAACTTCTGACTTTATCGAAGCGGTAAAATTAACAGTAATTATTGCCCTAATTACTGTACCTTTAAACACAATTTTTGGACTTTGTGCAGCCTGGGTAATTGCTCGCAATCAATTTCGTGGCAAAACTTTATTAATTAGTTTAATTGACTTACCTTTTGCCGTTTCTCCCGTGGTAGCGGGTTTAATGATTGTACTGCTCTATGGGCGCAATGGTTGGTTAGGTTCTTTCCTAGAATTTTTCGATATAAAAATACTTTTTGCTTTACCCGGAATGGTATTAGCAACTATATTTGTTACTATGCCTTTTGTCGCTAGAGAAGTTATCCCAGTCTTAGAAGAAATTGGCTTGGAACAAGAGGAAGCGGGGCGCACTTTAGGGGCAAGTGATTGGCAGATTTTCTGGCGCATAACTTTACCCAATATTCGTTGGGGATTGATGTACGGAGTGCTGTTAACTAATGCCCGGGCGATGGGAGAATTTGGGGCGGTTTCTGTGGTTTCTGGCAGTATTTTAGGGAGAACTGCTACCCTGCCAATTTTCGTAGAACAGGCCTATAAAAATTATCTAACTCCTGCCGCTTTTAGTGCGGCGGCTATTCTCGCCTTACTAGCGGGAGTTACTTTAATTATCAAAGAAATTCTCGAACGTAAAACCGCCCACAAAATTCACACTACCTAACTACAAAAAACCTAAAAATATGAGCGGGCGTTGGGTTTCATGCTTCAACCCAACCTACGTTCTACAAAAAACCTAAAAATATGAGTATTACCATCCAGCAAGTTTCTAAACGTTTCGGCAATTTTCAAGCTTTAGATAATATCAGTTTAACCATTCCTGAAGGCAAATTAGTCGCCCTCCTCGGACCATCGGGATCGGGAAAATCCACCTTATTACGTTCAATTGCCGGATTAGAAAGTCCCGACAGTGGCGCGATTATCATTAACGGACAAGATACCACCCATGTGGATCCTAGACGGAGAAATATCGGCTTTGTTTTTCAACATTATGCCCTATTTAAACATTTAACTGTTCGTCAAAATATTGCTTTTGGTCTAGAAATTCGCCAGCAAAAATCGCCAGTAATTAAGAAAAAAGTTGAGGAATTATTAGAATTAATTCAATTACAAGGATTAGGCGATCGCTATCCCGCCCAATTATCGGGAGGACAACGGCAAAGAGTAGCTTTAGCCCGCGCTTTAGCCATTCAACCGAATGTATTATTATTAGATGAACCCTTTGGAGCTTTAGATGCAAAAGTTAGAAAAGAATTAAGGGTATGGCTGAGAAATTTACATAAAGAAGTTCACGTTACCAGTGTTTTTGTTACCCACGATCAAGAGGAAGCAATGGAAGTAGCCGATACGATTGTCGTGATGAATCATGGTAAAATTGAACAGGTGGGTTCTCCCGCCGAAATTTACGATCATCCTGCCACACCTTTTGTGATGCAATTTATTGGGGAAGTGAATATCTTACCTAATCTAGCAGGATTAGGAAATGGACATCATCAGGGTCATAATTCCACCGTTTTTATCCGTCCCCACGACCTGGAAATTATGCCCGAACAAGATGGTTTGAATAGTTGGGCAGTGGTAAAAAGAGTTATTCATTTAGGCTGGGAAATACAAGTAGAATTAATCTTAGCCGATGGGGAAATGGTGGTGGCTTATCTCAATCGTGAGGAATACAAGCAATTACAGTTACAACCAGAACAAACGGTACATTTAAAACCGAGAAAAGCGACCTTACTCACTGATTTTGACAATAAAAGTGAGAAAGTTATCGATTACTCAATTTAAAAACTCTAGGTTTATTAAAGAGTTTTTCATAAAGATGAAGTATAACTGGATTATGCCATAGTTCCCTACTGTTAACATCAAAGGCATCTATAAAATAAACCTTAAAGCCAAGTCAAGGCCGATTCTGGTCTTGACAAAGCAGATGATGGGGAAACTCAGGAAAGAGAAATGGGTGTATCTGATCACCGATTGGATTTGGTATTATAAGTAGAGATTACTAAAAATTGACCAGTTTTTTCGGGGAACTGGCGAAATTAACAGCTAATCTGGGACAAGACGAGCTAAAAGCAGCAGAGAGCAACAATCAATGTCTAAAAACTCTATACCTCGAATCGAAAATCTGCGCGTGCAAAATTACCGAGCTTTACAGGACTTAGAATTAAAAAGCATTACTCCTTTAACCGTTTTTCTCGGTCCTAATGGGAGCGGAAAATCTACCATATTTGATGTCTTTGCCTTTCTCTCTGAATGTTTTACTGTTGGTTTAAAAAAAGCTTGGGACAGACGGGGAAGATTTAAAGAATTAAGAACCAGAGGACAAGAAGGTTACATCATTATCGAATTAAAATATCGAGAAAAATTGGCATCACCTTTAATTACCTATCATTTGGCTATTAATGAAGCTAACAATCGCCCTTATGTTGCCGAAGAATGGTTACAGTGGAGACAAGGAGCGAAGGGCAAACCTTATCGCTTTTTAGACTTTAAAGAAGGGGGAGGAATAGTGATTAGTGGAGAAAATCCCAAACCAAAAGATAAACGAATTTCTGAACGATTAGACTCCCCGGAATTTTTAGCTGTTAGTACCCTCGGACAATTGGCCAAACATCCCCGGGTTAGTGCTTTGCGTCGTTTTATCACAAGTTGGTATCTTTCCTACTTAACCGCAGATAATACTCGCACTCAACCAGAAGCAGGAGCGCAAGAAAGATTATCGCCAACTGGTGACAATTTACCTAATGTTATTCAATATTTAAAAGAAGATCATCCTCAACGATTAGAATCTATTTTACAAACCCTTTCTCGTCGAATTCCCAGATTAGAAAAAGTAGAAGCATCTATTATGCCGAATGGACAGCTTTTACTTCAAATTAAAGACGCACCTTTTCAAGATCCAATTCTTGCCAAATTTGCCTCCGATGGCACTTTAAAAATGTTGGCTTATTTAACTATATTATATGATCCAAGCCCTCCGCAATTACTGGGAATAGAAGAACCAGAAAATCATCTTCATCCCCGTTTATTACCTGAATTAGCAGAAGAATGTCGGGCAGCGACCGCAAGTACACAATTAATGGTAACAACTCATTCTCCCTTTTTTGTAGATGGTTTGAAACCGGAGGAGGTTTGGGTACTTTATCGAGATGAAAATGGTTTTACTCAAGCTAAACGTACTTCAGCAATGCAAGGAGTTAAGGAATTTATTCAAAATGGTGCTTTGTTGGGTCAATTATGGATGGAGGACTATTTTGATGTGGGTAATCCTAGCATTTAAATTTAATAGCAAAGGAGGGAAAAAGTGCATCTTGAATTTTTAGTTGAAGAATTTTCTACCCAAGAATGTTTAAATCAAATTTTACCTCAAATATTATTTGAGAATGTCACCTATAAAATTCATGCCTTTCGAGGTAAATCCGATTTAATCAAAAAACTACCGGAGCGATTAAAAGGTTATAAATGCTGGATACCCGATGATTATCGAATCATTATTCTTGTAGATAGAGACAATGAAGATTGTCAAATGCTCAAAGAAAAGTTAGAAAATATTGCCCAACAAACAGGACTGATCACTAAAACGATTAGCGAAGATAAAAAAACATTTCAGGTGTTAAATAGAATTGCTATAGAAGAATTAGAAGCTTGGTTTTTTGGTGATATTCAGGCTATAGTCTCAGCCTATCCCAAAGTTTCTACTAATGTGGGACAGCAAGCAAAATACAGAAAACCGGATGAAATTACGGGGGGAACTTGGGAAAACTTAGAAAAGATACTTCAAAAAGCTGGGTATCATCGAGGAGGTTTAGAAAAAGTGAAAGCAGCCAGAGAAATTTCTCAATTTATGACTCCCGCTCATAATTGTTCTCCTAGTTTTCAGATTTTTTATCAAGGTTTATTGGCGATGATCACCTAAGGATGTTTAGGAAAGTAAATGATAAAACTGCTAGATCACTGTCAAGGATAAATTGATTTTTAACTGTTGAATAAATTGTGGCATAATTGTTCAAAATTCGGTGTTTATATTGACTGATAACTGATAACTCAGCTTAACTAACTATTTTTCGCCTCTAATTTGGTCAAACGACTTTTAAGTTCCTGATTTTCCTGTTTCATTTTTTCTAATTCCTCGCGAATTTCCTGAATTGCTTTCTCGGAACCTAATTTTTTCTGGACTTTTTGTACTGCTTCCTCGGCTACACGACGCACGCGACCATCGGGAGTTCGATCGCTCAAAGCTTGTAAAATAGCGATAGCTTTGGCATTTTCTATCTGTCCTAAAGCGTTACACACTGCCACTTGCGTCAAGAAAAAAGTTTCCTTGGCAATAGTTTCTAAACGTTCCAAAATTACGGTTAATTTGTCTGTGGTTTGTCCCGAAGAAATCGCTCCCAGGGCGCGGATAGCTCCTAATCTCAGGGGTTGAGGCGTGCCTAAAGCCGTGTAGGTCAAAATTGACTCCAAAGCCGCCGGCGAGGTTTTTAACTGGCTTAAACCGCCAATTGCGCCCGCTCTTACTACCTCATTCCACCCCTTTCTTAACTGTAAAATATGATTGAGTAGGTCAATAATTTCCCCTTCTTTATTTTGCAATTGTCCCACGGCCATAGAGCCTAATCCTCGCGCCGTGGCCGCTTCCACATAATAACTAGCATCTCCAGTTTCTAATAGGGATTTAAGCGCATTATAACTATCTAAGGTTTTAATTTCACTTAATCCCTCGACAATTGCCCGACGGACTTGTGCTTTTTCATCGTTTAAACCTTTAATTAAAGCAGTAACCGCCTGATCTAAACCAAGAGTCGCTAACTGTTTGACCACCTCCACACGCACCCCCCAAAAAGGCTCATTTTCTAGGGATGTCCCTAAAGCTTCGATCGCTTCTAAACCGCCTTTTTTAGCAATGGCCGTCGCTGCATAGATACGGGAAATTGGATCGGTATCCTGTTGTAATTGCGCTTTTAATTCGCCGATGGGATACTCAAGAGTGACGGTTTTGAGGAAATTATTACCCCGATCGAACTTGACAAAATCGGGCTTTTGTGCTAGGGGAAAATAGAAAGTTTGTTCTTTTTGGTGAATCCGCAGATTGTAGGTAATATCCTCAGAGTTGAGATAGGCAAAAGCGACGGGAATTTTCAAGTCGAATAGTTCTTTTTCATCCTGGGTTTGGGTGACAGTTAATTGGGCTAAATTATTCTGATTGTCCCAACTGTAGGCCACCTTATAATCGGGATGACCACCGCGATAAACGTACTGATCAAAGAGGAATAATAAATTGTAGCCGGTCGCTTTTTCGATCGCCCGTAATAAGTCCACAGTTTCCACGGTTTTATGGGCATTATCTCGCACAAAAGTCTGAATCGCTTTTCCGAATAAATCTTCCCCCAAAATAGAGCGGATCATGTGATAAACACAAGCACCTTTTTCGTAGAGATGACGATCATAAAGTTCGATCGCTTCTCGATAAACATGAGTAACAATCGGACGACGATAGCGGGAAGTATCTTCTTCTAAATAACTTCTTGCTTCCCCTAATAAATAATAACTACCGGCTGCTTTTCCGTATTCCGATTCTGTCCATAAAACCTCAGAATAGGAAGCCATTCCCTCTTTAATCCAAGCGTGAGACCAGTGTTTAATTACCACTAAATCACCGAACCATTGATGAGCTAATTCATGGGCAACTAAGCTTTCTGTCCAAGTATGATCAATGCTGGCTCTTTGATCAATTAAACAGCGATCGGTTAAAATTGTGGTAGAAGTATTTTCCATCCCACCAAAAATAAAATCATCTACACAAACTTGCGCGTATTTGGGATAGGGATAGGGATAACCAAACTTTTGGCTAAAAAACTCGATCATGCGGGGAGTTTTACCCATACTTCTTTGGCCTTCTTCTTCCCGTCCTTTTTCCACATAATAAGTGACAGGAACACCATTCCATGAGTCGCATAATTCGGCAAAATCTCCCACCGCAAGAGTCATTAAATAGGTGGGATGAATTTGCTTTTGTGACCAGTGATAAATTCTGTCCTCACCCACGGGTTCCACCGAGATTAATTCCCCGTTAGAAATAGCGATATAGGGTTGGGGAATTTTAACCCGAATTTCGGAAGTGGCTAATTGGCCAGGGTAATCAAAACAGGGAAACCAAAAGCGAGAATCTTCATCTTCTCCCTGGGTCCAAACTTGCATCGGTTTATCGGGATAGTATTCGTCGGGGCCGATAAAATATAATCCCCGTTGTGGTTGGTTAACCTGATAGTTAATCGTCAGGATAATCGGTTTATCGGTAGTGGGTTGTAGCAGATGAATGGTCAGAAGAGAACGATCATAGTCAAAGGGTTGACTGATACCTTCAATGAACACAGAATTAATATTTAGATCCACCGCGTCCAGAGTTAAACTGCTAATTCCCTGACGAATGGGGGTGAGGGTAATCTGACAGCTGCCCTGAAAACTTTGTCGGGGAATATCAATAATTAAATCGAGAAAAATATGATTAACTTGTCCGGGTCGATCGGGGTTATAATGGGGTTTAGCCCCGGGTAACTCAAAGGGTTGACGCTGATTATTTTCCGTGTCGATGGTGAGATGAGACATATTAGCCCTAACTTGCTGATTTTTGTCCGGTAAACTTAAATTAACACGATCGGTCGTCCCTTTCCTTGCTAATAATAATCCCACCCCTATGAATCTCCCTTCCTTTCTCTGGTTATGGAAAATTGCCGCTTGGTCGATGGGATTTGCTCTCTTTGCCTATTTTTTACTAGCGGTTTCGGGGGTAAACATGGGTTATCGACGACTCGCGGGCCAATCTCGACCGAAATGGTTAAGATCCTTTCATCTCCTCAGCGGCCTGATCATGGTTGCTTTGGTCTTAATTCTGCTGGGAATCGGATTAGTGGGAACAATCGGTCATTATGGCAGTTTAGGCCACTCTTCCCACCTGATAGCGGGTTTATCGGTGGTTTTTCTGGTTTTTGTTTCGGCAATTAGCGGACTGAACATTACAACCCGTCCACCTCTAGCGCGGTCTCTCCACATCGGCACTAATCTTTTATTGTTTCTGGGTTTTCTTTTTGTTACCCTAACAGGATGGGATGTGGTCCAAAAATATCTACAATAAAAATAGTCGGCGATCGAGTGGAGACTGTTTGATCGAGAAAAACTAGCTATCTCATCCCGAAAAATCGCTTTTTAGTGACAGAATACTCACCCCCAAATCATTATGCAAACCGTCGAATCACAAGCTATTAACACGATGTCAGTGCAAAAACAAGGTCTTCCAGTAACAATTATTACTGGGTTTCTTGGTAGTGGTAAGACTACTCTCCTCAATCATATTCTCAGCAATCAACAGGGATTAAAAACTGCTGTTCTTGTCAATGAATTCGGTGAAATCGGTATCGATAACGAACTGATTATCAGTAGTGATGACAGCATGGTAGAATTAAATAATGGCTGTATTTGCTGCACGATTAACGAGGATTTAATTCAAGCGGTTTATAAAGTTCTCGAACGTCCCGAAAAAATCGATTATTTAGTCGTAGAAACCACGGGATTAGCCGATCCTTTACCGGTAGCTTTAACCTTTTTAGGTACGGAATTACGGGAAATGACCCGTTTAGATTCCATTGTCACTATGGTGGATTGTGCCAATTTTAGTCTCGATTTATTCAACTCGCAAGCGGCCTTAAGTCAAATCACCTACGGTGATATTATTGTTCTCAATAAAACCGATCTAGTGGATGAAGCGGATGTGGATTCTTTAGAAATAAGAATCCGGGACATGAAGGAAGGAGCAAGAATTCTTCGTACTAGCAAAAGTCAAGTCCCTTTACCCCTAATTCTCAGCGTCGGACTATTTGAATCGGATAAATATTTCGACACAGAAGAAGAACACCACGACCATCATCACCACGATCACGACCATTGCGATCATGATCACCACCACGATCACGATCATGATCATCACGACCATTCCAATCATTTAGAGGTGGATGGATTTACTTCTATTTCCTTTGCTAGTGACCAACCTTTTTCGATTCGGAAGTTCCAATATTTCCTCGATAATCAGTTACCAGAAAGCGTTTTCCGCGCTAAGGGTATTCTCTGGTTTGATGAAAGTCCTAAACGTCATATTTTTCACCTCAGTGGTAAACGTTTTACTCTCGAAGATGACGAATGGAAAGGTACTCCCAAAAATCAGCTAGTTCTTATCGGTCAAAATCTCGATCATGAAACCCTAAAAGAACAGATTAACAGTTGTCTCATTTTACCTGCTGTCAATCGCGGTAAAGGATTTGGCAAATAAACCCCGCTTTGTAAATCTACTAAGTTGGGATTTTTAAGGGGAAACTCTCTGCTAAAGTCGGGCGTTACTTTCGATTTTTTCCCTCAATCCAAGCTTTTGGGGGGTTCTACCCCCCAAACCCCCCGTTGGGGGCGTGGCGCCGCCCCCAAACCCCCCGCGCATTAGCTTTTCGGTGGGATGCTTACAGGCAGCTGCTGATCCATTTGTCATCATCTAAAAGTCACCGATAATTGCTGATTGTCGGTATTTCTGCCTTCCTAACTCCTGACTCTAAGGACAATTTTTTGATTTTTACAAGAGGTCTATTGACCTTCTTGAGGTACTTTTCCTCCTAAAGATTCCACGATCGAGCGAGTATTTTCTTTCAGCATTTTTACATAACTATCCCCCCCAGTACCCACCGCACCGATCGAATCAGAATATAATTGTTGTGGTGCTAATTTCACCCCCGCTTCTGCGGCTACAGTGGTAATTAAAGCGGGATTAATAGTCGTCTCGGCAAAGATAGCAGGAACCTGGAGATTTTTAATAGCATCGGCTAAATTTTTCACCGTTTGGGCGCTAGGTTGTTCTTCGGTACTAATGCCAATTAAAGTTCCCGCAACTTTTAAACCGTAGGCATGAGCATAATACTGAAAAGCGTCATGAGTGGTGACTAATTGCCTTTGGGAAGGGGGGATAGTTTCAATAGCCGCAGTAATCCAGTGATCAAGATTTTCTAATTCCCTGATTAATTTGGCGGCATTTTCAGTAAAAATCTCTTTATCTTCGGGACTTAATTCAATCAATTGATCTCGGATTTTCTCCACCATGATTATACCGTTTTTGGCCGAACCCCAAACGTGGGGATCGGGGACTTTCTGCCCCTCTTTTTCCAGTTGTAAAGGTGTAATGGCTTCTCCCACGGCCACTTTTTTAGCTTTAATTCCCGTAGAATCGATCATTTTAATTAACCCCGGTTCGAGATTATAACCGTTATAGAGAATTAAATCAGCTTTTTCTAAAGCCACACTATCGGCGGGAACCGGTTCATAAACGTGAGGATCATCCCCCGGTTTTAAAATGTCTTGATGGTCAATTTCTTCACCGCCCACTCGTGCGGTTAAATCGGCGATAATTGTGCTGGTGGAGATTACCTTGGGTTTTTGGTTATCAGTGGTATTAACCGAGGCATTACAAGCAACCAATCCCAAAAATAAACAGGATAAAATTAGTTTTTTCATCGAGAAATAGAGATGAGGGGTTAGAGGTTAGAGATGAGGGGAAATGGCATTGATATCTATCCTGATTTTTTTCCTGACTAAAGACTCCTTTTACTATTAAAATAGAGAATAGAGAAGGTGTAAATTGAAGAGATATGGATAACCAAGCCCCGATTAAACTACCGAAAACCAGCGAATCCGACCACCTCAAGCGCATTCGTCACACCACCTCCCATGTTATGGCCATGGCGGTGCAGAAATTATTCCCGAAAGCCCAAGTTACTATCGGGCCTTGGACTGAAACCGGATTTTACTACGATTTTGATGTGCCGGAACCTTTTACCGATAAGGATCTCAAGGACATCAAGAAAGAGATGGTCAAAATTATCAATAAAAAACTGCCGGTGATTCGCGAGCAAGTTTCTCGGGAAGAAGCGGAAAAGCGCATTAAAGCGATTAATGAGGTCTATAAGCTGGAAATTCTGGCGGGAATTCAAGAACCCATCACCCTCTATCATCTTGGTGACGCTTGGTGGGATTTGTGCGCCGGTCCGCATCTAGATAATACAAGCGAACTAGACCCAAAAGCGATCGAATTAGAGACGGTAGCGGGTGCTTATTGGCGTGGGGATGAGAATAAAGCCCAATTACAGCGCATTTACGGCACAGCCTGGGAAAATCCCCAACAATTAGCCGAATACAAGCGCCGTAAGCAAGAAGCCCTCAAACGCGACCATCGGAAATTAGGCAAAGAATTAGGTTTATTTATTTTCTCTGATTCTGTCGGGCCGGGGTTGCCTTTATGGACACCCAAAGGAACTTTAATTCGTTCTTTGTTAGAAGATTTTCTCAAAAAAGAACAGTTAAAACGCGGTTATTTACCCGTAGTTACTCCCCATATTGCTCGCGTCGATTTGTTTAAAATTTCCGGTCACTGGCAAAAGTACAAAGAAGATATGTTTCCCATGATGGCAGACGATGAGGAATCTGCTAGTAAAGAAATAGGATTTGTCCTCAAACCGATGAACTGTCCTTTTCATATTCAAATCTATAAAAGTGATTTGAGATCCTATCGGGAATTGCCGATGCGTTTGGCAGAATTCGGTACAGTTTATCGTTACGAACAATCGGGAGAATTGGGAGGATTGACTAGAGTTCGCGGTTTTACCGTCGATGATTCCCATTTGTTTGTCACTCCCGAACAATTAGACAAGGAATTTTTAAGCGTTGTTGATTTAATTTTGACGGTGTTTAAGAGTTTACAATTAAAGAATTTTAAGGCGCGATTGAGTTTTCGTGACCCCGAATCGGATAAGTATATCGGTTCCGATGAAGCTTGGGAAAAGGCAGAATCAGCGATTAGAAAAGCGGTGCAAACTTTGGGGATGGATTATTTTGAAGCCCCCGGAGAAGCGGCTTTTTATGGTCCAAAATTAGACTTTATTTTCCAAGATGCCCTCGAAAGAGAATGGCAGTTAGGAACGGTACAGGTAGATTATAATTTACCCGAACGTTTTGAACTAGAATACGTTGCCGAAGATGGTAATCGTAAACGTCCGGTGATGATTCATCGCGCACCTTTTGGTTCTTTGGAACGTTTAATCGGTATTTTAATCGAAGAATACGCGGGAGATTTTCCTCTTTGGTTAGCCCCTGTCCAGATACGATTATTACCGGTTAGTGATACTCAATTGGATTACGCTAAAGAGGTGACAGCGAAAATGCAGTTGTTAGGAATTCGCGCCGAAACCGATACCAGTGGCGAACGTTTGGGTAAAATGATTCGCAATGCTGAAACTGAAAAAATTCCAGTGATGGCAGTGGTGGGGGCCAAAGAAATGGAAAGTAATAGTTTAAGTATTCGCACCCGTGCCACGGGCGATTTAGGAGTAATTAGCGTCGAGGAAGTGGTGGCAAAATTAGAAAATGCCATCCAAAATCACGGTAATTTTTAAGCGTTTACTCATCTAATTGTATGGGGGCAGAAAATATTTCTGTCCCAGTATTTTTTATCAAGCGAGGAGATTTTTCCTGATTACCCTTTAGGTATCATCATCTTTTTGAAAGGGATTTTCCCCAATGCCTAGGCCTTTTTTGCTCTGTTTTAAGTCTTTCCAGAGGGCTTTAATTTTTTGATAGGCTTCTAGAGAACTGATTTTGCCCCCCGTTTCCAGATTACAAATAAAACTGACTTTTTGGGCAAATTCCTGTAAATTAGCGTTAAATAGCAGGTTTTCTGGCTTAAATTCTCCATAGTAGGGGGCGCGAGGATAGAGAAAATCCTCCTTGCGGCGATCGGGGAGATTCGGGTTATCATCGTTAGGAGGATTCTGGTTCATAGGGCGACGGCGGGTAATTTTTCGGAATTTCTTTAGATTTTTCGGTAATGGTAATGGGAGATAATATCAATTGTTGGCTATCATTGGGGATTTAAGTAAAAACTGGGCCGATTCGCCAAAAGTTGAACCCTGGGATCGTGACACTTTTTGGTTATAGGTTAAGATTCGGTCGCAAAATGTTGGCAGTTATCTTTAAGCAGCAATTATACATTATTTTTTTTCAACGATCATCTACCCAATGATATAAATTTTTTGTCTAGGTTGATCGCCAAAATTTGCTGCTGCCGCTATCTGATTAACCATCGATTTTCGTTTATCAATGCCGAGGATGATAACTATGGAAAAACTCTATGAAGGTAAGGCCAAAATTCTCTATCAAACCGATGATCCCGATATTCTCCTCACTTATTACAAAGACGATGCCACCGCTTTTAATGCCCAAAAACGCGGGCAAATTGTCGGCAAAGGGGAAATTAACTGTACTGTCTCCACTGCTCTATTTCAATGGTTAGAATTACTAGGAATACCTACCCATTATATTGATCGCCCTAGTTCTAGGGAAATGCGCGTCAAGGCGATTAAAATTATTCCTTTGGAGGTAGTAGTCAGAAATATCGCCGCTGGGAGTTTGTGCAAGCAAACGGGATTAAAGGAGGGGAAAGTTTTACCTTTTCCTCTTGTAGAATTTTACCTCAAGGATGATGCTTTGGGCGATCCTTTGTTAACGCCCGATCGCATAAAAGTGATCGATATTGCCAGCGAGGAGCAAGTCAATCAGTTACGAGATTTAGCCCTGCAAATCAATCAATATCTGCAAGAATTTTTCGATAAGTGCCAGATTATTCTCGTCGATTTCAAGTTAGAATTTGGAGTTGATAAAACGGGCAAAATTTATCTAGGTGATGAAATTAGTCCCGATACCTGTCGTCTCTGGGATAAAACCCAAGAGGATGCCCAAGCGCGCATTCTCGATAAGGATCGTTTTCGTCGCGATTTAGGAGATGTGGAAACTGCCTATCAACAAGTACAAGCAAGAGTTTTACAACAGATAGAGAGTTTATAAATTTAGGGTGTGTTAGGGCGGGTGCATCTCATTTTTGTAAATCTACTAAGTTGGTATTTTTAAAAGGAAACTCTCTGCTAAAATTGGGCGTTACTGCCGATTTTATCACTCAATCCAAACTCTTGGGGGGTTCTACCCCCCAAACCCCCCGCGCATTAGCTTTTCGGTGAGATGCTTACACGCAGTTGTTCATATATTTGTATTGATTTAAGAGTAACTGATAATTGCTAATTGTCGGTGTTTCTACAAATATGAGATGCACCCCAGCAGAGAATGTACTTCATCTTTTCAAAAAACGCTGTAATAATTTATGTCAAGAAGAATTATCGGGTTAACAGGGGGAATAGCCTGTGGTAAATCCACGGTTTCCAATTATTTAGAAAATATCTACAAAATTCCTGTCCTTGATGCGGATATTTATGCCCGGGAAGCAGTGGAAAAAGGTTCGGCAATTTTAGAGAGAATTTTTCAGCGTTATGGCAGAAAAGTTAAAACTGAGGATAATTCCCTTAATCGCCAACAGTTAGGAGAGATTATTTTTAATAATCCCGAGGAAAAAATCTGGTTAGAAAGTCAGATTCATCCCTACGTTAGAGAATGTTTTAAGCGGCATTTAGAGCAGTTAGAAGTCCCGATAGTTGTTTTTTCTGTTCCTTTATTATTGGAAGCCAAATTAACCCATTTAGTCACAGAGATTTGGGTGGTTTCTTGCAGTTTCGAGCAACAAATTGAACGCTTAATGACTAGAAATAACTTAACTAGAGAACAAGCGATCGCTCGGATTAATAATCAAATGCCTTTAGCCGAAAAAATTGCCTTAGCTGATATTGTTTTAGACAATTCTGGGGATTTAGAAGCTTTATATACCCAGATCGATCGAGCTATACAATAGGGATTAATCTTAAAACAACCAGGCAAATTTTCCCACCCCGAATTTTACATAGAGAATAATTGCCAAAACCAATAAAAATAGAAAGCCAATAATTAATAAATAGTCTTTATTGGTTAAGATTGATTCCTGTAAAAATGTGCGATCAGGATCACCAGAGAAAGCTTTAGCTTGTAAAACTACCTCTAGTTTTTGCGATTTAGCCATAGCGTTTAAAATTAAAGGTACAGCGATAGAAGCGTAAATTTTTCCTTTTTGTAACCAACCCATTTTTTCTATTGCTAATCCTCGTAATCTTTGAGCAGAAATAATCGAGCGAGATTCTTCTACTAGGAGAGGAAATAAGCGCAGGGTAGAGGAAAAGATAAAGACTATTTTGTAAGGAATTCTGGCTTTAGTTAAACTGACCATCATCTGATTTATATCAGTGGTAAAAATAGCGAGGGGAATAATTAAAACCATGGTGAGAGTTTTAAAGATCACATTTAAACCGTAGAGGGTTCCCTCGACAGTCATTTGAGCAGAACCGACAGTTAATAAGGGAGTTAATTCAGTTTTTCCCGTTAAATTTTTTACCTGTTCCACATTAAAAAATCCCATGGTAATTAATAAGAATAGATAAAAAGGAGCCATGAATTTTAAAATGGTGAGGAGATAAGACCATTTTACCCCGGCCCAGAGACAAGCTAAAGCGACAATAAGAGTTAGCAAACCGCCAGCGATCGGACTTTCCCAAGTAAAAGCGATGAGAGTAACCATGATCATCATGGTTAATTTTGTCCGAAAATCTAAGGTAGTAAAAGGAGAATCTCGATCGACGGTTTGCCAGTTAAATGATTGCATAATCAAGAAAAAAGTTAGTAAGTAGTTAGGTGTTAAAAATTGTCAGAGCCCCCTTATCAAGGGTGGATTAAGGGGGGATCACCGCCCATCGGCACCCCCTTCTGTCCATTAGTCACATCTTTCTTAACATTTCAAACCTTTGTAGCACAAGGCTTTCAAGACTCGGTTAACAATCTGTAATATTCCTTGTTGACACCCTTACTGACAAAGAAAAAACTGAAATCAAGTCAGGATAAGGGTTGGAGTGCTTACTGACAAAATTGTGAATAAAGCTCCCTATAATGGATAGCTTATCAAGGGGGGTTGGGGGGATCGAAGGCAAAATCTATCTTCTATTTAGGGCTTGATGAATAAATCTAAAAATCTAGTTGGATAAGACTTTTAGACCTTTTTGAAATCCCAAAGTGCCTGGCATGGGAGTGATCAGGGGGAAATTCAGGTACTTTTTCCCTGAAAATTAGGTAATTGACCCCCTCAAAATCGGTAAAACCCTACACCCCACACCCTACACCCCACACCCTGCCCCCAGGAAAAACTTTTTGCCGCAAACCCTATTTATAGCACTTTTCACGTTACTGAGGTATCGACAAGTTTTGCCAACAAGGGGTTTAAGCCCCTTGCCCATACCTCATTCTGATGAAAACTGCTATAATTAAAACCACTTACTTACTGATACTAAATCCTATTTAAAAGCGATAGGAGAGTGGGGAACGCCAGAACAGCAGCCGGTCGTCGAGAGATGAGGTCAAATCCCGTTATACTTCATCTTTATGAGAAACTTAGTAGTTTATTTCTGACCGGCTGCCTAGACAAATCAGAAAGTAAAAGTCGTGCGGATAGTACCGATAACTAAGGTGGAATTGTTGTTATTCGAGTTAGGAGAAGTAATCACGATTACCCCCGGAGTAAGGGCAATATTATCGGTGAGTTTCCACTCATAAAATCCTTCGATATGAAAGGAAGTATCGGGATCATTAGTGGCACTACCATCATTTAATCTAATACTAGAACTAGATACCCAGGGCTGCATACCAACAATAATACCAGCCGTATTTCCTTCCTTAAATAAATCAGGAAAAGCCAAAGTTATCGCCCAATTCCAGATATCTAAATCCCCGCGTTCTAGTTGTCCATCTAAGGTGCTAAGGGTGATAGCTTTTGTGTAACCCCCCCAACCACCGAGGACAAAACCATCGACAATTCGCCAACTAAATTGTAAACCCAAACTATTATTAATGGTCGGGACAGCCTCCCCGAATAGTTCTTCGGTGAAAAATTGGAAATTTGAGCGCTGGCTTCCCGTTCCCGTATCTAATTGGTTATAACCATGAAAGTAGGATAAAGCAATGCCAAAATTCTCGTCTGGAACATAACCCAGCTGCCCTAGGGCAGTATAGGAACCGTTAAATAAACCCCCTCCCGGGTTAGGATCGTTAGCATCTCCGGCAAGATAACCGGCACTGAACTGGAAAGACCCATAATTACCCTGTAAACCGAGTCCAGTTTGTCCGGGGGCAAAATAAAGGGGATTGCGGGTACCAAAAGCGGAAAGCGCCCCACTAGCACCATCTCCATCGAAAAAGTTGAGGGTATTGGTAAAGTCATCTTTAGCACCTCCCGTCGCTTCTAACCAGAGTTGGATATTTTCCGTTAGGGGGAAACTGTAGTTTAAAACTTCTAGCAATAAATCGTTGCCGTCGGGTTGGGTAAAGGCTAAGGTACTTGCAAAAGTTCCGGTGGTATCGGCTAAATCGGCAATATTTCCTGTTGCTAGACGGGTATAGAGTAAATCTTTGCCTGTGAAGCTAGTATTTAATTCTAAACGGGCCCGATAACCAAAAGCTGGTACTTGGGGAATTCCTTCACCACCGTTTTTTTCTCCTGTGGCTACCCCATATAATGCCATCACCACTTCCCCAGTTAATTTAGTAGTGGTGGAAAATTGATTATTTTCCAGAAAAGCGACTCGATTTTCTAAGTTATTAACCCTAGCCCCTAATGCCGCTAATTCTGTCTCGAATTCCCTGACTAATCGCTTGATTCTGTCTAGATCTTCTTTTAATACCGCTACTCCTTCTTGAATCAATCTTTCTAGGGTATTTAAGCAGGAATTCAACCCGGCGGCAAATTCCCAACGAGTTAAAGCGCGTTCACCGCGAAAAGTGCGGTCAGGATAACCTACTATACAACCATACCTCTCCACGAGACTTCTTAATGCCTCAAAAGCCCAGGCGGTGGGAGAAACATCCCGCAATTGATTCACCGTCGTCACCTGTGCCATGGGGTTACTAGAGAGGTTTTCGAGACTATTAGCCAGTACCGGACCAGAAAAACCCAGTAATATCGCTGCTGTTAGGAAATTTTGCTTGATTTTCATTGTTGTCTCCCACACCTATAAGAATGATTATTATTCTCAGTATAATCAGGTTAGCAAACTTTTTTCAGTCTGGCACTGTTGCAAATATTTTTCAAGTGTTACTCCAGATAAAATCTGAATTGCCTAGCATTTATTGATTAAAATAAATCTTAAATGATAATAAAAGCAATAAGTAAATAATTTTATTGTTCCTAAAAACAAGATAGAGACGCTGCTGACAGCATCTCTAAATGATTATTTTTGGTTCAATTGAGGATAAAAAAGAGGTAACTAGCGCAATTCAGCGTTAAACTCGTTAAAAGAGCGTCTTTTTAACTCTACCGATTCTGATCGAGGCAGAAGCTCAAAAACCTTTCTTAAGACATCATCCACATCTTCATATTTAACATTGCCCAAACCATCATAAACCACTTTACCTTGTTGGTCTAAAACCACCGTTTGGGGAACCCCACCGCGATAATAGTAACCCGGTTCATCGGGACGATAGGAAGACTTTAAGGGGATAGAATCGACAGTAACGGGGATAATGCTGGCGGCGCGACCGTAAAACTCTTGAAAACGGGAGACAATCGCCGCAAATTGCTTACAATCACTACTATCATCCAAATAATAGACAATAATAGCTGGAATTTTCCGTTGAAAAGTTTCCGCTAAATTTAAACGCGGTGGCACGAGGGAACCATTACCCGCATAGACCACAAAAATATTACCATCGAGGCGATCATCATCGATCCCCGCATAGGCGCTAGGGGTTAGCCAAGGAGAGAAACTCGTCAGAGCAACAATGAGAAAGACAAGACAGATCTGAAGACGCAGCCGATAACGAGATTTCATGATCAACAGGGTTAGAATATTAAGACAATTTTTAGTTTGACATACCCCACGCCGTAAACGGACGTGGATTCTTCTAGCATCACTGCTGTGAATTTCTGGCTCAACGAGTCCACTTGAATTAGATTCCTGGCGAAATCCCACCCAGAGGTGGTTCTCTCCTCAGACTTTCGCTCCCTT
>NZ_JADBSZ010000051.1:0-4620 GCF_020246425.1 Microcystis sp. M079S1 | reverse complement strand
GCCAAGCTTTTCTGGTCGGAACCCCCTAAGCCGAGTTTTCAAGGTGCTGCGCCGTCCACTTGGTTTTCGAGACTGGCCTTTTAATTCTAACGTAAAGCCAACCTAGAACGGCGGGGTTTCAGACCCAAAATTTCCGATGAAGACGCTGAATTGTATCCAGACCTGGCGATCGAGAAATATATTTCCGAAGAACAAAGACAACGTAAAATTATCATTGAAATTAAAAGCTTTCTTGGCCCTTCAATGATGAAAGACTTTGAAATGGCTTTGGGGCAATATATTTTTTATCGTGATCTCATTCAATTAGGACAAGATGAATACCAAGAAATCTATCTGGCTATCAAAGATGAAATTTATGAGACTTTTTTCCAACGAAAATCTATTCAAGCCGTTATTAAAAGACACCAATTAGATTTATTAGTTGTCAACATCGAAAAAGAGGAGATTGTCCAATGGATAAACTAACTAACTATCGCCAAATTATTCAAAATACCTTAACAAAGCTAGACACAATTGCGAATAGCTCATCCAAAAAAAAAACTAGAAACCTGTTTAATTTTTGATGAAAATCATGATCATTATCTATGGATGTCTATTGGTTGGATAAACAAAAAGAAAATCAACAATATTCAGATTCATATTCGTATTAAAAATGAAAGAGTTTATATTGAACAAGATTGGACAGAAATAGGAATCACCTCTCAATTATTAGAAGCAGGGATTCCCAAAGAAGATATTGTTTTAGCATTTCATGATCCTGCAAGTCGTAAATTAACAGAATTTGCTATTGCTTAATCAGGGGCGATCGCTGTTTTACTGTGTAGATAGGAGAAGGGCGATCGCTGTTTTTAGCTGAGGTTAAGAAGGGCGATCGCTGTTTTTCGGAGTTTGAGAGGGGCAATTTGAGCTAAGTACCTAAGCAAAATTAATTACACATATCTAACCACCTCTTGCCTCCTGCCTTTTGCCTATCTTCACTAGGAAATTAATTTTGCACGACTACTTAGGGTTTGCTGAATAAATCTAAAAACCTTGTTGGATAAGGCTTTTAGACTTTTTTTCCCTGAAAAAGTGCCTACCATTGGAGTGATTGGGGGGAAAATTTAGGGATTTTTTCCCTGAAAATTAGGTAATTGACCACCTGAAAATGGGTAAAACCCCACACCCCACACCCCACACCCCACACCCTGCCCCCACGAAAAACTTTTTCAGCAGCCCCTACTTATAATAGGGGAGAAAATTAACCTAAAGATTCAGGTGCCTCAAACGCATTCACAGAGAGGCTTCTACAATCTCAAAACTCGCCAAACTAACAGATTCATTCTCAATAAGCACGAGAATTAAGGCTTTTAGGATTTCTTTCTTAATGAGAGTGAGTATTTTGGCATAATTCGCCCAAATGCTTACCTAGTATAGGTTTGACTGCTTTAATCGTCGATTGATTTGGTTTGATTCAATGGAAAATCGGCTCTCCCAGGTTTGGTGGGTAAAATGTATTCTAAGATACATTCCTCCTAGCGAGGGAGTAGAAGGAACCACTCCAGACACAGAGGACACAAAGATCGATCAATCCTATGTAAGTTAAACTGATCACACAGAACCTAGAAGAGCCTGAATTATGAATTATGAATTATGAATTATGAATTATGAATTATGAATTATTGTGTAAGATGGTGATCGCACTACAACGCCCACCCTACTCCAATGGAAAGGCAAAAGATGACTACTACTCTTGAAAGCTTACAGGAATTTATTGATTTTTGTCAACAGCACATTACTGGCAAAGAAAGGAAAGAAGCTCAGATTTTCCTAGACCGTTTCTTTCGAGCTTTTGGTCATAAAGGTGCGTTAGAAGCGGGTGCAACCTATGAGGAGGCGATTACTAAAGGTAGCAAGAAAGGTAAAACCGGATTTGCTGATTTAGTTTGGAAACCTCGTGTTTTAATTGAAATGAAAAAGCGAGGAGAAGATTTAAGTAAACACTATCCCCAAGCTTTTGAATACTGGAGTCGATTGGTTCCTAATCGCCCTCGCTATGTCTTATTATGTAATTTTGATCAGTTCTGGATTTTTGATTTTGATCTTCAAATAGATGAACCGGTAGATCGAGTAAATCTCAACGATTTGAAAAATCGGGTCAGTGCGTTCAATTTTATGGAAGTAGGGAATCGTACCCCTATCTTTCAGAATAATCAAGTCGAGATTACAGAAACGGCAGCGCGGCGGATGGGTGAGTTGTTTCAACTGTTAAAAAAACGCGGTCATAAAAGCGGTTTTGATGAGTTGACGGCCCAGCGATTTATTTTACAGTGTGTATTAGCAATGTTTGCTGAGGATCGAGGATTATTACCGAGAGATTTATTTATTTCTTGTGTACAAGAATGTCTAAATGGTGGCAATTCCTATGATGTCTTGGGGGGATTATTTCAACAGATGAACCAACCCGGAATTACCCCCGCTGGCAAGTATCAGGGAGTGGATTATTTTAATGGGGGACTGTTTAGTATAATTCATCCAATTGAATTAACTAATAAAGAATTAGAGTTTCTGGATGTGGCGGCGCGTCAGGATTGGAGTAAGATCCGTCCGGCAATTTTTGGTAATATTTTTGAGGGGACGGCTAATGCTGAAGAGCGTCATACTTACGGAATGCACTTTACCTCAGAAGCGGATATTATGAAAATTGTTCGCCCAACTATTAGCCGTTACTGGGAGGAGAAAATTGAGCAAGCTGGTACGATTGGCGAGTTAAATACACTTCAGTTAGAATTACAGCAGTATAAGGTATTAGATCCGGCTTGCGGTTCGGGTAATTTTCTCTATGTCGCCTATCAAGAATTAAAGCGCATTGAACAGTTATTAATTGAAAAGATTGCTAACCGTCGTCGTTCTGCTAGTGACCAATTACAGATTAGTTTTGTTACGCCTAAACAGTTTTATGGTATGGATATTAATCCTTTTGCTGTAGAGTTGGCGCGGGTGACTTTAATGATTGCCAGAAAGGTGGCGATTGATAAGTTTAATTTGACGGAAGCTTCTTTACCTTTGGATACTTTGGATAGTAATATTATCTGTGCTGATGCTTTGTTTACGGATTGGCAAAAAGCAGACGCAATTATCGGTAATCCTCCATTTTTGGGAGGGAAAAAGTTAAGGACAGAACTAGGAGATGAGTATGCAGAAAAAATTTATCAAAAATTTCCTGATGTTCAAGGACAACCTGATTTTTGTGTTTTTTGGTTTAGAAAAGCTGCGGAAAATCTTGGAGAATTAGGAAGAGCCGGTTTAGTTGGTACTAATTCAATATCACAAGTTTCTGGGAGAAAAGCAAGCTTAGATTATGTGGTTAAGCAAGGTGGATTTATACATGAAGCGATTTCAACTCAGCCTTGGTCTGGTGAAGCTAATGTTCATGTTAGTATTGTTAATTGGAGTAAAGAAAGACCAAAAGAATTATTTCTAGATAATTTGTCAGTTAATTTATTATCTACTGCATTGAAATCTGAAATATCAGTAGATAATGCTACAAAATTGAATGTCAATAAAAACTTTTCTTTTGAATCTTGTGGTTTAAGAGGAAAAGGTTTTATTGTCACGAAGAAACAAGTGGATCAATGGATATTAGAAGATCCTAAAAATCAAGAAGTTTTAAAACCGATGATTGATGGTAAAAACTTGATTTATCCTTGGGAAGAACTGGATTGGGTAATTGATTTTCAAGGCATGAATATAGAAGAAGCTACAAATTATCAATCCCCCTTTGAAAGAGTTAGAATAGCCGTTAAACCTGAAAGAGATAAAAATCGTCGCGATTCCAGAAAAAAACATTGGTGGCGATTTGGTGAATATGCACCAAAAATGAGACAAGCTATATCTAAATTATCTTGCTATTTTGCCATCCCCAAAATCGCTAAATATATTGTTTTTTCTCCAGTTGATGTGTCCATACTTCCCTGTGAAGCAAATATGGTGATAGCCTCGGATGATTTCTATATTCTGGGAATTCTCAACTCAAGAATACATCGCCTCTGGGTAAAAGCTCAAAGTTCAACTCTTGAAGACAGAACTCGCTATACTAATACAACCTGTTTTGAAACCTTCCCTTTTCCCCAGACACCTTCACAAGAACTTGTCGAAAAAATCCGTCAAACCGCCGGGGAATTACACGAATACCGCAGCCAACAGATGGAGAAAAAACAATGGGGAATCACTAAACTATATAACCAATTCTTTAACGAACCCAGTAGCCAACTGTATCAACTCCATCAGAAATTAAACAAGCTAGTGATGGAGGCATATCACTTCCAAGCTGACGACGACATCTTAGAGAAACTATTAACCTTAAACCTGGAATTAGCAGAAAAAGAGAAGCGAGGAGAAACCGTCATCGGTCCCTGGTCTCCTTACTCTTAGTGAGTAACGCACAGAAAACGGGTTTCTCCGAGAAACCCGTTTTCTACTCATGCAAAAGAGATGTCTATTGAAACAATCTGAATTTCCCTGACTCGGTGCATTGGTTTGGTTGGCTTTTCGGTGGTGATTAGTTCATCAGCTTGAATTTGCAGCGCAGCAGCAACATGAAGTGCATCCATCGCCGCTAAACCGTAAGTGCCAGCAATT
>NZ_JADBSZ010000050.1:0-4129 GCF_020246425.1 Microcystis sp. M079S1 | reverse complement strand
TCTATGGCATATTAGCGGCGGTTCATGTATCCCCGGAATTACGGGAAAAAATTCTGCAAGAAGGGTTTTATGTGGCTCGGATTCATGACCAAGTATTTGAATTAGATATTCCCGATAATTTTCAACCTCAAACCTATTAAATAACCCTGTCCTAGGAAAAACTTTTTCAGTAAGCCTTATTGTACTTGTCCGCGCAGAGCATAACGATCTTTTTCTAAACCGAAAGCGAAGAGAAAAGAATGGCGTACGGTGGGGTTAGAGAGATTAAAAAAGAGAAAGAGAGCGATAACAGCTAATCCTGACGATAAACTAAACATAGTTTCGTAGGAAATTGCTAAAACCCCCAGAATTGGACCGGCTAAGGCTGTTCCCACATCAAAACCGCCGATACAGATAGAATAGGCCCGGCCGCGTTCTTGGGGCCCAGAGCGATCGGAGATTAAAGCCAGTAACATAGGGAATAAAATCCCCCCTCCCGTACCTTCGAGGATAGCGGCTAAAATTAAAGCGGAGGAAGATCGGGCAGAAGATAGAACCAACATGGATAAACCATAGCAAAAAACGCTAATAGTGATGAATAAACCCCGTCCATAGCGATCGCTGGCTCCTCCCGACAAAATCCGTCCGATTACGCCCGATAGTGCCGCATAACTGTAGAATAGACCGGCACTGAAAGGGAGCTGATTTTCGAGGAGAAACAGGGGTAAAAAAGCGACTAAACCGCCGAATAAAGTACCAACCAGCAGAAAAACTAAGGTAGGGACTAAAAAAGCTCGCTCTTGACATAATGCCCAAAAACTGCGCTCGATTGTCTGATTTTCTGCCTTCATTTGGGCTAATTTTTTCTTGAAGTCCGGTTCTTGAATGGAGAAACCCAAGAGAAAGGCGATCGCTCCCGAGGTGGCGGAAACTAGAAATAAACCGTTATAACCGATCGATTCGTAGAGATAACTGCCTAAAGCTGGACCGATTCCCATGCCTATGGGTGCAGTTAAGCTCATATAACCAATTATCTCTCCCCGTTGACGAACGGGGGAAAAATCCACCACTAGGGTACTGTAACCAGTGGTAAAAGCGGCGATACTGAGACCATGGTAGGCGCGGACGGCGAATAAAGAGGAAAGATCGCGAAAAAATAGATAACCGAGGGGTGCGGTAGCGGCGACAATAGTTCCAAATAAAACCACTAATTTGCGACTGCGGCGATCAACTAGATTGCCTAACCAACTGCGCGATAAAATTAAACCGATAGCAAAGGCCCCCATGACAAAACCGATATCTTGTTTGCTACCGCCTAGGGAGTCAATATAGGTGGGGAGAGTAGGGAGGAGAGTGGTGATACTTATCCAGAAAAACAGCGCCGTGACAAAGAGGAAGAGTAGTTGACGACGAGTCTCGGCAGTAAGCGATCGAAAAGTTTTGAAAGCGTTCACAACAGCGACCGTCACAGGCAACAAAAAGACCCGGAGATCACGCCAGTCACAAGCATCCCGTATTGCTGCTACCTTCCGGTCCTGACAAGGTTGAGGCGTTGCGATCGCATGAGTCCGAGTCTTTTCTATCATAACATCTTTTTCGGCGATACCGGCATTTTTTTCCGAATAATTTCCTCTCAACAGATCTCCTGCAAAAATCAAAAATCTTCCGTTAGGTGAGGAGTAAGGAGCCAGTAGTCGGTCGTCAGGAAAATTAAGAATGAACATCAATCAATCAAATGCTCTATTTAGGGATTTTATGCGATTTTATGCCTATTTTTACCATTTTTTAACTCTCAAAAATTAATTATGCAGGAGGTCTATTAAGTTCTGCAAATCTTGCCCTCATTTTCCCAGGCTAACGCACGGGTACCTGTTGATTTTGCAGATAATTTTTGACCTCAGCGATGGTTAATTGACCATAATGGAGCAAAGAAGCCAATAAAGCCGCTTCTGCCCGCCCTTCGGTCAATGCTTCGTAAATATGCTGACAATTACCCGCTCCTCCCGAAGCAATCACAGGAATCTCCACCCTTTCAGCGATCGCTTTTGTCAATTCCAGATCGTAACCCGCTTGCGTGCCGTCGGCATCCATACTGGTAACTAACAACTCACCCGCCCCGCGTTTTTCCACTTCTTGCGCCCATAATAAAGCATCAATACCCGTATTTTCACGTCCACCCCGAACATAAACCTCCCAACCAGGGTTATGCTCATCCTTACGTCGTCTAGCATCGATCGCCACGACAATACACTGTTTACCAAAGCGATCGCTGGCTCGATCGAGCAATTCCGGCTCGCGCACGGCAGCCGAGTTAATGCTGACTTTATCGGCCCCGGCTCTTAACAAATTTTTAATATTTTCTAAGGATTGGATGCCACCACCCACTGTCAGAGGAATAAAAACCTGTTCCGCCGTACGATAGACTACATCAATAATCGTGTCGCGATCTTCATGGGTAGCAGTAATATCAAGAAAAACCAACTCATCAGCCCCTGCCTGATTATACAAGCGGGCCAACTCCACGGGGTCGCCAGCATCCTGAAGATTGACAAAATTAACCCCTTTAACTACCCGACCTTTATTGACATCCAAACAAGGCAAAATCCGCTTCGCTAACATATCCTAGACTCTTGATTGTAACAATGGCCATCAAACGATCGCACAATTCCCCCCCGGCTGCCGAGGAAAATCTGCTCACCCCCAATCCCACTATAGAGGAAACGGAAAAAGCAGAAGCGCAGATTCGTCCGCAATCCCTAGAGGATTATATCGGTCAACAGGACTTAAAAGCTAATCTAAAAGTCACCATCGCCGCGGCCAAAGCTAGACAAGAAGCGATCGATCATTTGCTCTTCTACGGACCGCCGGGGTTAGGAAAAACCACCATGGCTTTAATTTTAGCGGCTGAGATGGGAGTAAATTGCCGCATTACTGCCGCCCCCGCTTTAGAGCGTCCCCGGGACATTACCGGCATCCTGATCAATCTTCAACCCCGGGATATTCTTTTTATCGACGAAATTCATCGACTGAATCGGGTGACGGAGGAGTTATTATACCCAGCGATGGAGGATTATCGCCTAGATGTGACGATTGGTAAGGGTCAAGCGGCGAAAATTCGCAGTATTTCTTTACCTGCCTTTACTTTAATCGGTGCTACTACCAAAGTTGGCTCTTTAACTTCTCCTTTGCGCGATCGTTTTGGCATGATTCAACGTCTGCGTTTCTATACAATCGAGGAATTGATGGCAATTATTCTCAGAAGTGCTACTATTTTTAATATTCCCATTACTGAAGCGGGTGCGATCGAAATTGCCCGTCGCAGCCGGGGAACTCCACGCATTGCCAATCGTTTATTAAAACGAGTGCGCGACTATGTGCAGGTGAAGGGAGAAACCTTGATTACCCCCCAGTTAGCCGATGAGGGATTAAATCAATTAAATGTGGATTCTATGGGTTTAGATTGGACCGATCGATTAGTATTAAAGACGATGATCGAACAGTTTCAAGGTAAACCCGTGGGATTAGAAGCAGTAGCGGCAGCCACGGGAGAAGATGCCAAGACGATCGAGGAGGTGTATGAGCCTTATTTATTACAAATAGGTTATCTTCATCGTACTCCCCGGGGTCGCGTGGTGACGGCAGCCGCCTACGAACATTTAGGTTTACTGGCGAAATTGCCGAAAAATGAGGATCGGAGTTTACCTTTGTTCGAGTTCTAGTTTTCTAGATAGGGCTGGCTGAATAAATGTGAAATATAGACGAGGTATGGGGTTTGGGGCTTTTTGGCGAAGCAGCTGCAAGATTTTCAAGCTAGTGGCTCAAAAACCTTACATCTTGATCGGCGATCGCGTCCTGTACGGGCGAAGCATTCGGACAATAACCTATCGCTGAAACCGTAGATTTTCTATCCGAATGCTTCGCCCCTACTTTTTCAGCAGACCCTAGATAGGGCTGGCTGAATAAATCTAAAAACCTTATTGGATTAAGACTTTTTCCGGGGGAAAATTCAGGCTCTTCGGGAATTGTTATGCAAATAATTAACTTAAAATAAAATTCGATGAGAGCGCCTACGCTCAAAAGTAGCTGAAATCCATACAGGGAAAGACTTAAGGCACAAACAGGTTAATACCAAAAGATAGACAATTGAGTT
>NZ_JADBSZ010000005.1:0-3392 GCF_020246425.1 Microcystis sp. M079S1 | reverse complement strand
AGTGGAGATACCGAAAAACAGCTATCTGTAAGCGATACCAGTTGGAAACGATTGGGACAAATAGCTGTTAGCAAGATTCAGTTAATTCGTCGTTCTAACGGTTTAATTGTTTCTCACTAACTTGTATAAAGCCGCCCTCCGTTATCGCTAAAGGGCGGGTTTCAGACCCATTTTTTCGATGAGTATAAAAAGCAAACCTCCTTCACAATCTCGCCTGATCGGTAATGTTTTATTAGCCGTAGGCGGCTTATTTCTGATTGTTAACCTTCTTTTCCCGCAATTATTTGGCCCTAGCGTCCCCAAAGTTCCCTACAGTCTTTTTATCGACCAAGTGGAAGATGGCAACGTCGCTAGGGTATCCGTGGGACAGAATGAGATTCGTTATCAGCTTAAAAACGACCAAGAGGGCAACTACGGACGAATTTTCAGCACTACACCGATTTTTGACCTAGAATTGCCCAAACGTCTGGAAGCTAAGGGCGTAGAATTCGCCGCCGCGCCACCGCCAAAAAATGGCTGGATTGGTAGTGTCCTTAGTTGGGTGATTCCTCCCCTGATTTTTGTCGGTATTTGGCAATTTTTCCTCGCCCGCAGCGGTGGCGGTGGTCCGGCCGGGGCTTTATCGATTACCAAAAGTCGCGCTAAAGTCTATGTGGAAGGAGACACCACCAAAACCACTTTTAAAGATGTGGCCGGTGTGGAAGAAGCGAAAACCGAATTGGCCGAAATCGTCGAATTTCTCAAATATCCCCAACGTTACATTCAAATCGGGGCGCGGATTCCCAAGGGTGTCCTCTTAGTCGGTCCGCCGGGGACAGGGAAAACCCTGCTGGCAAAAGCAGTAGCGGGAGAAGCGGGAGTTTCTTTTTTTAGTATCTCGGGTTCGGAATTCGTGGAACTCTTTGTCGGTGCGGGTGCGGCCCGAGTGCGAGATCTGTTTGAACAGGCCAAGAAAAAAGCCCCCTGTATTATTTTTATCGATGAATTAGACGCGATCGGTAAATCTCGCGCTAACGGTAATTTTATGGGGGGTAACGATGAACGGGAACAGACTTTAAACCAATTATTGACGGAAATGGACGGTTTTAACGCTGGCGATGCGACGGTGATCGTTCTAGCCGCTACTAATCGCCCCGAAACTCTTGATCCCGCCCTTTTACGCCCCGGCCGTTTTGATCGTCAAGTGTTAGTTGATCGCCCCGATCTGGCTGGACGCTTAAAAATCCTCGAAATCTACGCAGGTAAGGTAAAATTAGGATTGGGTGTGGATTTAAAACAGATTGCTACCCGTACCCCTGGTTTTGCTGGTGCTGACTTAGCTAATCTAGTCAATGAGGCGGCTTTATTGGCAGCGCGCAATCAACGCAGCACCGTCGCCCAAGAGGACTTTAATGAGGCAATCGAGCGGGTAGTGGCCGGTTTAGAGAAGAAAAGCCGGGTTCTCTCGGAAAAAGAGAAGAAAATCGTCGCTTATCACGAAGTTGGTCACGCTCTCGTCGGTGCAGTTATGCCGGGGGGTGGTAAAGTTGCTAAGATTTCGATCGTGCCTCGCGGCATGGCAGCCCTCGGTTATACCCTGCAAATGCCCACGGAAGACCGTTTCCTTATGGATGATACGGAATTACGCGACCAAATTGCTACTCTTTTGGGTGGTCGGGCCGCCGAGGAAATTATCTTTGGTAGTATTACTACTGGGGCCGCTAATGACCTGCAGCGGGCGACGGACTTGGCCGAACGCATGGTGACAACCTATGGTATGAGTAAGACTCTCGGTCCCCTGGCCTACGAAAAAGGTCAACAGAATAGTTTTCTGGGAGATGGCATGATGAATCCTCGGCGCTTGGTTAGCGATGATACAGCCCGAGCGATCGATAATGAAGTGAAAGAGATTGTCGAAAACGGTCATCAGCAGGCCCTAGATATTCTCGCTCAAAATCGCGATTTACTCGAAGAAATTGCCCAAGAAATCCTCAGTAAAGAGGTGATCGAAGGGGAACAATTGCAGGCCCTGCTCGATCGCGTTAAACCCCTCGATCGAGAACCTGTTACTGTTTAGATCGATTTGATTTTTACCTTACCCCATCTTTCTTCAAGATGGGGTTTTTTCTATCTCAATGGAACGAGAGGACTCCCGTTAAACCGCGTAGCGGTTAACGGGAGATGAATCGCCACCAGAATAAAACTAACGCGGTAGGGTTTCCACTTTTGGGGAGTTTTTTTGGTTCTCAACGTATTTTTTTAGTTGTTCGACAGTAAGTAGTCGTGCAAAATTAATTTCTTGGTTAGGATAGGCACTCATGCAAGAGGCAAAAGGCAAAAGCTTGATCGAAATGTGTAATTAATTTTGCTTAGGTACTTAACTCCGCCACAACTAGCCACGAAATAAGCTACCGTCCCAAAATAAGGTTTATTGTCGAAATACTTGGCCGACAAATCCAGAAATTCCTTTCTAATTAATGGGACTAATAACTGTTTTAAGGTTAGCGATTAATTTGGATAAAGCGATGTCAGGCTTGTCATCGATAATCAGGTGAACGTGATCCGATTCACCGTTGAAATCAAGCAACACGCTGTCCCATTTCGTGAGCGTTGACGCAAAGATTTCTTTAAGTCGGGCTAAGATTTCATTGTTAATAGCAATGGTCGGTATTTGATGACGAATACGACGTGAGCGGTAAGTCTATAAACGGAGCGAAATCCATGATTGTAATCAGTTGACATATTAAGCGGTAAGTGTTATAATCTAATTGTACATCACGAAACGAACGACAGTGATAACGCTTACCTACCAGTACAAACTAAAGGTAAACAGACAACAGGAACGGGAGATAATCCACATTCTTGATGTTTGCAAAAGCGTTTACAATTACGCTCTTTCAGAACGGAAAGATTGGTTAAACTCTCGAAAGTGTCTTGCGGATCGTTGTTCGCTAGTTTCCGAGTACATAATTCCGGCGGATGAACCCTATCCTAATTACTTCGTTCAAGCCAAAAATCTAACGGAAGCTAAAAAAGTTTACCCGATATTAAAGACGGTTAACGCTCAAGTCTTACAGCAAGTCTTAAAAACTGTAGATAAAGCTTTTTCTGACATGAAATCGAAAGGCTTCGGCTTTCCTAGATTCAAGAAAAAGATGCGGAGTTTTATTTTTCCTGCGCTGTCAAAAAACTTCTTAGGTGACGAATACTTAAATTTTCCACAATTGGGAAAAATTCGGATTAGGAAATCCAGAAAGTACCCGTCTGGGTTCGAGCCTAAACAAGCTCGAATTATCCAAAAAGCGTCGGGATTTTACGTTTCGGTTTCCTTCCAATCTACGGAATTAGTTCCCGATATAACGACTGGGAAAACCTGTTTAGGAATCGACGCGGGGATTGAGAGTTTTGTCGCT
>NZ_JADBSZ010000049.1:0-8523 GCF_020246425.1 Microcystis sp. M079S1 | reverse complement strand
TAACGTCTTTTGACTACACCATAAATCAAATTCTCCTGCTTTAAAGCCATCAGTAAATCTGATTTTACGTCTATCATCAGATAGTTGGTAGCCTGTTAGTTTATACTCAACGGAACGACTATGCTTTTTGAACCGAGGAAACCCCTTTTTTCCCGGTATCTTGGCATGACAATTCTGGTAAAACCGATTAATTGATTGCCAGGCTCTATCAGCAGCCGATTGACGTGCTTGTGAGTTTAATTTATTAACCCAAGGTGTCTCTTTATTGTTAGCTAGTACCGAGCAAAGTTTTTGGAGATCATTGCGGGTTGTACCCTTATGATCCATCCAATAACGAACACAAGAGTTACGCACAAACTGAGATGTTCTAATTGCTTCATCAAGCCGGTGATATTGCTCTAGTGTCCCGTTTTTTAGCTTTGCTTCTACGACTAGCATCTAACAATTCTCGACCATTGGTTAAGTAGATTATAACACAGTTTGTCCACAGATGGTGGAATTAAACCGATGCTCCGTTGCTGACCCTTCGACTTCGCTCAGGGTCATTGATATTCTGGTCGGATTTCATCCCCCGCTAATTTTTGTGAGTATCTTATCGAAAAATGTAGCGGGGGTATTCATCCGATATTTTAGGTAACTTAGGGAATGGGGGATAAGGATTAGGGGAAGTGGGGAAGTGGGAAATTTCAACTAAAACCCTAAAACCCTAAAACCCCTAAAACCCCAACACCTAAACCCCAACAGCTAACGGCTAAAAATAATCTTCTCGATGGCATCTAGGGCGGTTTCTAGGTCATCGTTGACGATTTGATCGGGGAATTCCTCGCTGGCGGCCAATTCTTCTTGGGCGCGCTCTAGACGGCGGGCGATCGCTGTTTCGGCATCTTTGCCCCGGCCGCGCAAACGACGTTCTAATTCCTCGAAACTGGGGGGTAGGATAAAGATTCTCCTCGCTTCGGGGAAGCTTTGACAGACCTGTCTGGCTCCCTCTAATTCGATTTCTAGAATTACGGTCTGGCCTGTTGCTAATTGAGCGGCGATCGCTGATTGGGGAGTTCCATAGTAGTTGCCCGCGTATTCGGCCGATTCTAGAAATTCTCCGGCTGCCATTTTCTCCTCGAAACTGGGACGGTCGAGAAAGTAGTAATCTTCCCCCTCAATTTCACCCGGTCGAGGTGGGCGCGTAGTGGCGGATACGGACAGGTAGAGGTTAGGGAAACGAGTTAGTAAATGCCGGACTAGCGTACCCTTGCCCACACCGCTAGGGCCGGTAATGACAATTAATTGACCGGGTTGCATGGGGTTAATGACTTAGTTGCTACTATTAACAGGCGCTTCCTTGTTGACCACGAAACGGTGAGCCACGGTTTCTGGTTGAATGGCCGACAGCACTACATGACTAGAATCGGTGATGATCACCGCACGAGTCCGTCTTCCGTAGGTAGCATCGATTAAACAGCCTTTATCCCGAGCATCACTGATGATGCGTTTGATAGGAGCAGATTCTGGGCTAACGATGGCGATAACCCGATTAGCGGAAACAATATTACCGAAGCCGATGTTGATCAGTTGTATATCCATAAGTTAACAAAGGTGCAGTCCTTTGTACAAAAGAGTGTGGAGGTATGATTACAATGTTATCGAGAAAGATTTAGCCTTACAACGCTAAAAATAACATTCTTAATCACATTTTAGTATTTTTTCAGGTTTTTTGCGATTTTAATTAAATTTGTTTACACAAGTCTCTATCTTAGGGAATAAAAAGGCAAAAGTCGGGAAAATTAGGGAATTTTGGGGGGTGTGGGGTGATGGGGTGATGGGGTGATGGGGTGATGGGGTGATGGGGTGATGGGAGAACAAATAAAAATAATCTCCTGACTCCTGACGACCGGCTACTGACTCCTGATCACTGATCACTGTTAAGAATGTCCCCGGCAATGGCATGATAATTATGGTGACTAATAAGTATTCTCTATCCTTGGTGGGTGCGTTAGACTATGGGTTTTGCTGATCTATCGATCGCTGATATTGCGGCAGAGTACGATCTGGCCGATGAATCTGTGTTGTCACTTTGCGACCAATTAGGCATCTCCTATAAAGATCGGCAGACTAATCTCGCCCTAGAAGATGCTAAAGCAATTATCTCACTGATTTTATCCCAACGCTCAGGAGTAACCGCCTCGAAAACGGAAACGTCCCCTTGACTTTATTCCCAACTGCGATCTTCTCGGTGTCCGTGATCACTTAGAATCGATCGACACCCTCCCAGAGGAGAAAATTTTTTAGTCACCTTAAAATTCCCTTTCTTGGAACAATTGCGAGTAGGAGAACAATGATCAAACGTTTGATTGTGGCAGCGATCGCTGTAGTTTTTTTTGTATTACAATTCAATCTTAACGGCGCTAGTGCCTTAGAACTCGATGAAGAAACCCTCACCATCACCCTCAATGATGCGGGGAAATCGGTGACTTTGACTTCTGAACAAGCGACGGAAGGACAGAAACTTTTTATCGCCAATTGTACTAAGTGCCACCTGCAAGGTAAAACCAAAACTAATAATAACGTCAGTTTGGGTCTGGCCGATCTGGCCAAAGCGGAACCCCCCAGAGATAATCTGTTAGCATTGATTGATTATCTAGAACATCCCACCAGTTACGATGGTGAAGATGATCTGAGCGAATTCCATCCCAATGTTAGCCGTCCCGATATCTTCCCAGAATTACGCAATCTGACCGAAGATGATGTGTATAACGTCGCCGCTTATCTGTTGGTTGCTCCCCGTCTAGACGAGCGCTGGGGTGGGACAATTTACTTCTAAATTGCACTCCATATATCCCTCGATCCCTCTAGATTTCTAGGGGGATTTTTGATTAGACAGCAAATAGTTGTAAAAATTCTTTGAGTTCATTTAATACCTCATGCTCAAAGTTCCAAATGTCTTTTTTGGTTAAAGCATGGGATAAATTACAATATTTCTTAGCCTCTCTTTTTTCATTCTGTGATGGTGTATCTTCCCTGATATAGTTTTGAATCCACAATTTATCAATTTTTTTACGATTTATATCAATATTTTTTTGTGCAAGACAGAATCGCCAAGCTTCTACACAATCAGCATGGGGAGAATCTTGGGTTTTAATTTCTCTCAACACTGTCTCTAGTTCCCCCTGTTCATTAACATGAAGAAAATGACAACCTATTTGAGTATTCGTAGAAGCATTTAATTGAAATAGCTTTTGGATATCATCTATCCTGGCTGCTTCTCTAAAAACTCTTTGAATACATTGACTAACCAGAGCAAGTCTTTCTTCTCTGGTTTGTTCATCTAAATCTAAAACAATACCTATCTTTTGAATATCATCTTTAAGCAGGGTGTCATTAAGTCGTTTTAGTCGTTGTTCAAGGCTACGATAATTTTCTCGTTCTATTCCGTCTAGAATATAAAATTCAACAATAGTTATCGTTAGATGAGTTGATTCATTAATATGATCAATAATAGCTCGTAAAAAAGCCTCATCATCTTGACTCTCAACAATCATTACATTAGCCACGATTCTACTCACCTCTGATTCGATCATTATGCTTGAGCGCGTAATCTAAGATATCTAATTCACTTTTAATACCGATAATTTTATCAGTTCTGGGACTCCTTGCTAGTTCAAAATAGGCCCCCTCTTCTGGATAATATTCTAACCCCACATCGGCAAAAGCTTGGATCATCTCTAAACTATGAGTTGTGGCAAAAATTTGGCTATCTAGTTCGATAGCTAATCGGAATAAAGTTTTCCAAATATCTGGGTAAGCAGTATAGTGAATACCATTTTCTATTTCATCGATAAAAATGATTTTTTTAGGATTGAGTAGTAGAGCAAAAATCATCTCTATCAGACGATTAATAGCTTCACCAAACAGAGATATGGGTAGGCGTTTTCTCTCTTTTCTTTTCAGATATAAATTTGGTTCACCCAGAAAAAAACTTTCTATTTTTTCAATGGACGGATCGAGAATTTGTAGAGCTTTTAGCACTTCTTCTTCCTGTTCATTAAAAACTATTTTAGTATAGGCCTCGCTCAATTCTTGCAAAGATTTATTGACAGATGCGGCAATGATTACTGGTTCCTCATCACCCGCATCAGGTAAAGCGAGTATTCCCTCAGAACTAGCAATTAAAAAATAGTTCATTTGACTATCTTTTGAGTCATTCTTGAGGTCAAAACTTGTGTGAATATTTAAGATAGAAATAACTGATTTATTTTTAGCGATAAAATCGTATAATTTTTGCCAGTCTTCAGAGATGCCTAAAACGCTATCTTTAAGAGAATCGGAAATCGATATTTTTACCAATTTATCTCCTTGGTTAGATTGGGAGCCTTTTAACTCAATAATATTTTTTCTATCAAGATTGAATAATAAATTATCCCAAGCATTTTTAGGAACAGCCTGAACAACTGCTAAAGATTCCTTGCGAATAGCTTCTCTGACTTCATGAATAGTATTTGGATAGGGATAACTATACAAAAATATTGCCTCTAATAGGGCAGTTTTCCCTGAATTGTTCTTACCACCAATTAAATTAACTCGCTCAAAACCTTCAATTTTGGTATGCTCAAAACATCTAAAATTACTAATTTCAATATCCTTAATCATGTTGACCTCTGGGCTGAATAAGCATAAACTTAGGGGTAGGAATGACCCCGGCAAGATGGGGATTTTTTTACTTAATTCTAGACGAGAATCGCCTCCAACTCTCAAACCGGTGACTATCCCCCACCGAAACTGCCGCCCTAAGAGATAATAGAGACAGGGATTTATTTACATTTCTTCATCATGGCTAGAGACTTACGAGGATTTATTAAGCTTTTAGAAGAGCGTGGGCAATTACGCCGCATTAGTGCATCGGTCTCTGCCGATTTAGAAATTGCCGAGATCGCTAATCGGATGCTACAGGTGGGGGGACCGGCCCTACTGTTTGAAAACGTGCAAGGAGCAGAGTTTCCCGTCGCTATTAACCTCATGGGAACCGTAGAACGCATCTGTTGGGCGATGAACCTGAATAAACCCGAAGAATTGGAAGATTTAGGCAAAAAACTCGCCCTGTTGCAACAACCGAAACCCCCGAAAAAACTCTCCCAAGCGATCGATTTTGGTAAAGTTTTATTTGATGTCCTGAAAGCCAAACCCAACCGTAACTTTTTCCCTGCCTGTCAACAGGTGATTTTAGAGGGGGATGAGGTAGATTTAAAGAAAATTCCGATGATTCGCCCCTATTCTGGCGATGCAGGCCAGATTATCACCTTAGGGCTAGTAATTACTAAAGATTGCGAAACGGGAACCCCTAACGTCGGTGTCTATCGCTTACAGCTACAGTCTCACAATACCATGACCGTCCACTGGTTATCCGTGCGCGGTGGGGCGCGTCACCTGCGAAAAGCGGCACAGATGGGCAAAAAATTAGAAATAGCCATCGCTTTAGGGGTTGATCCTCTGATTATCATGGCCGCTGCCACTCCTATCCCCGTAGATCTCTCAGAATGGCTGTTTGCGGGATTGTACGGCGGTTCTGGGGTACAGTTAGCCAAGTGTAAAACCCTCGATTTGGAAGTGCCGGCCGACTCAGAAATCGTCCTCGAAGGAACAATTACTCCCGGAGAGGTATTGCCAGATGGACCCTTTGGTGATCACATGGGTTACTATGGCGGTGTGGAAGATTCACCTCTGATTCATTTCCACTGCATGACCCATCGTCGCGACCCCATTTATTTAACCACTTTTAGCGGTCGTCCTCCCAAGGAAGAAGCGATGATGGCGATCGCACTTAATCGTATTTATACACCGATTTTACGGCAACAGGTGTCAGAAATCAGGGATTTTTTCCTACCGATGGAAGCTTTAAGCTATAAAGCGGCGATTATCTCCATTGATAAAGCCTATCCCGGACAAGCGCGGCGAGCGGCCTTAGCTTTTTGGAGTGCCTTACCCCAGTTCACCTATACTAAATTTGTCATCGTCGTCGATAAGGAGATTAATATTCGCGACCCCCGGCAAGTGGTTTGGGCAATTAGTTCTAAAGTGGATCCGGTTCGCGATGTGTTTATTCTCCCGGAAACCCCCTTTGATAGCCTCGATTTTGCCAGCGAAAAGGTCGGTTTGGGGGGGAGAATGGGAATTGATGCCACCACTAAAATGTATCCTGAAACTGACCACGAATGGGGGGAACCTTTGGAGTCGGATCCTGCCATGGCGGTCAAGGTTTCCCAACGCTGGTTAGAATACGGTTTAATCGATATTAATTTACAAGAAGTAGATGCCAATAAGTTTGGCTACGAAATGTAGATTTAACTGACTAAATACTCAAGAGCTTATCTTGTCCCTAAATCTCAAAAAAATCGGGCTAGAAATATCTTCTAACCCGATATTAGTGATTAATTTCTCGACTTAGTAAGCGTCCTGTAGTTCGTAGAATTCGGGAGAAACGTAATCTTTGCGTAGAGGCCAACCGACCCAATCTTCCGGCATTAAAATCCGTTTCAGGTGGGGATGTCCTTCATAAATAATGCCGAACATATCATAACTTTCTCGTTCTTGCCAGTCAGCTGCTTTCCAAATCCAGTAAACCGAGGCAACCCGGGGATTATCTCTGGGAAGAAAGACTTTTAAGCGCACTTCCACGGGACTATCGACATTATCGGTTACTTTGACCAGATGATAGAAACTAACTAATTCTTTCCCCGGTCCCAAATCGTAAGCGCCCTGACATTGGAGATAATTAAAGCCATAAGCGTATAAAGCAGTGGCCAGAGGAATTAAAAAGTCTGCTTCTACTTTAATCAATTCCACACCACTATGGTCAGCTTCTAAAGCTTGATGCTCAAAACCATTTTCACTTAACCAAATCGAAGTGGGGCCAGCTTGCACAATAGCTGTCGTTTCTTCAGTCATTTAGATTTCTTCCTTTTGTTTCGTGGTCAAAAGAGCGGGGGGAACAGGCATACCGGTGGCTTCTAGCAACTCTTTCGGAGGTGCTTGACGGGTGGCCGATTGCAGATATTTACCCGTAAGAATCGGTTCCGTGGCCTGCATTTTGTGGGTAGTGCTGTAATAACGATTGGTTTGCTGGAGGACAGTCCCGCGTTCTTGAATAGATTCGTTAGCGACTTTTTTCCGCAGTTTAATAATCGCATCGATAATCGCTTCCGGACGGGGGGGACAACCGGGTATATAGACATCCACGGGGATAAGTTTATCTACCCCTCTAACCGCAGTGGTGGAGTCACTGCTGAACATTCCCCCCGTAATCGTACAGGCACCCATGGCGATAACGTATTTAGGTTCCGGCATTTCTTCATACAGACGCACCAAAGCGGGGGCCATTTTCATGGTGATTGTACCGGCAGTGATGATTAAATCGGCTTGCCGGGGACTAGAACGGGGAACTAAACCAAAGCGATCGAAATCAAAACGGGAACCAATCAAGGCTGCGAACTCGATAAAACAGCAAGCTGTACCGTATAGCATCGGCCAAAGACTTGACAAACGCGCCCAGTTATACAGGTCATCAACGGTGGTGAGGATGACATTTTCCGATAAATCCTGGGTAACTTTGGTGCGTTCGATGGGATTGAGGATTTTTTCGCTTTGTTGTTCGATAATTTGCTTAAATTCGCTGGTAGGGTTGGGACTCATCGGGTTATCCTCTTATGAAAAGTCAAAAATAAGGAAAATTATGGCCGTTATGACCATTCTAAGGCTCCTTTTCGCCAAGCATAGACGAGAGCAACCACAAGGATAGCAATAAAGATCAGTGCTTCTACAAAAGCTAATAGGCCCAATTGATTGAAAGCTACTGCCCAAGGGTAGAGAAAGACGGTTTCCACGTCAAAAACCACGAAAACGAGGGCAAACATATAATAACGAATGTTAAACTGAATCCAAGCACCGCCGATCGGTTCCATCCCCGATTCATAAGTGGTGCGTCTTTCCGGACCACCACCACTAGGCCGCAGGACTTTGGAGGCAGTTAGGGATAGGATTGGTACTAAACTGCAAGCGAGCAGAAATCCTAGAAAATACTCGTAACCTTTGAGGACAAACACTGGGTTTTTTTTCTCCTTATTCGCTATCGACAGGGGAAGTTGTCGGCATCTCTATGGCTACTTATTATAGAGGCTTTAGCAACCCGTCTCCTTCTCAAAAGCAGCATTGAAGATGTTTATCGATACCATTAGCTAATCATCGGGTTGAGCTTCGCTTCTGTCTGTGCTTTGCTCTTGCTCTGACGGGGTGACAAAGAATTAACCGTGATCAGCTGTTGACTATCCAGATTGCTCGTTAAGATTGTACGGGATTGCTGGAGTTGCAAGTTCGAGCATTTGTACTAAAATTTCCGATAGGGGACTTGCGTGGGAATAATATCCCAATCGATCGGAGGGCGCAAGCTTTGCGCCCCTACAGTAACGGATTTTGTCCACAATGTAGGGGCGAACTGCGTTCGCCCAAAAGGTACATTATCAAAGCGCAAGTCCCTAG
>NZ_JADBSZ010000048.1:0-4157 GCF_020246425.1 Microcystis sp. M079S1 | reverse complement strand
TTGTAAAGGTACACAGCTTACCTCGTTTAAAAAGTTTAATTCTTCTTGTTTTTTCCAATGGGTTAGCATTGAAGAAGTTTGAGCGTAGCCTACTCTTTCTTGTCTTTCATACCAAGCTTGTGTTCGTTCGTGGAGAGCTTTATTGTAAACTAATCTTACACAGCCCAATGTGCGCCGCAATAGCGACTCTTGTGTTGGTGTGGGGTAAAATCGAAACGAGTAGGCTTTTTCCATGTCTCACATTTTAGCATATATTTCGTAAATGTGCTAATATTTAACAGTAAAGCCGTCGTAGAACGACGGGGTTTCAGACCCAAATTTTTCGATGACCGGAATCTATGAGCCTATCGACTGCCACCGTTACCGCCATCAATTATCCTGATGCTACCATCAACCGGGCCGAACGCGCCCTCTGTTGTTCTCCTTTCCGTGTCACCTTATTTGCGGCTATGCTGGAGCAAAGTGTATCACTTTTAAGCATCCCTGGTGCTGGGGGTTTAGAGAAAGGTTATACTTCCAGACTGCTGACGGAAGCGGCAGCGGAAAGCTATCTTCTCTGGTTGATTAAAGTGGGAATTTTGCGGCGCGAAGTAGATGGACAGGGGATAACCGATAGTTTTCGTCTCACTCCTTTGGGGAGGAAATTAATAGAAAAATGGCAACCCCAAGGGGACTTTTTCCCTACACCCACTTTCTGGCAAAGATTTTTAAATACTCTGCAACGTTGGTTTTCTTTTTAATGCTGTTGGGAGTCAGTTATCAGTTATCAGTTATCAGTTATCAGTTATCAGTTATCAGATGTGAGTTTTCAGTTATTAGCCTCTTGCATGAGTGCCTGTCCTTATAAGTAGCATATACTCAACGGATTTAGTATCAACTGATTACTGTTTACCGATTACTGTTCACTGAAAATACTCAATAAAAAAACTAGATGAAAGCAATTATGGTAGTGGGGACAACCTCCCACGCGGGTAAATCTTTTTTAACTGCGGCTTTATGTCGTTTATTCAACCGGAAAGGTTGGCAGGTAACACCCTTTAAAGGTCAGAATATGGCCCTTAATGCCTATGTTACCGCCGGAGGGGGAGAAATGGGTCACGCCCAGGCGGTGCAAGCATGGGCCGCGGGGACAATTCCCCGGGTAGAAATGAACCCAATTTTATTAAAACCCCAGGGAAATATGACCTCTCAGGTGATTATTAAAGGCAAGGCTGTGGGTGTCACCACGGCAGCGGATTATTATCAGAATTATTTTGAGCAAGGTTGGCAAGCAATTAAAGAATCTTTAGCTAAATTATCAACAGAATTTGATCTAGTTGTTTGTGAAGGTGCGGGAAGTCCGGCGGAAATAAATCTCAAACATCGGGATTTAACTAATATGCGGGTGGCTAAATATCTCGATGCCGCTACTATTTTAGTGGTGGATATTGATCGCGGGGGGGCTTTTGCTCACGTCGTCGGTACGTTAGAATTATTAGAGCCGGAAGAAAGAGCTTTAATTAAAGGTATTGTGATCAATAAATTTCGCGGACAAAAATCCCTCTTAGATTCGGGGATTACTTGGCTAGAAGATTATACAAAAATTCCTGTGTTAGGAGTTCTTCCCTATAGTGATATCTTTTTAAGTGCCGAGGATTCTCTCAGTTTACTCGATCGACCCGCCCAAAAACCCAAAGCTGAACTAAATATCAGTGTCATTCGTCTGCCTCATATCGCTAATTTTACTGATTTTGACCCTCTCTGTGGTGAAGCAACGGTCAATGTACGTTATCTAGAATTACAGGAATCTTTAGGTGATCCCGATGGGGTAATTATCCCCGGATCTAAAACCACTGTTGCTGATTTAATTGCTCTTAATCAAAGTGGTATGGCTAATCAATTACAAGCCTATCACCAAAGGGGAGGTATTATCTTTGGCATCTGTGGTGGTTTGCAAATGTTAGGGCGATTAATTCTGGATCCTGACCATCGAGAAGGTCCCGATAGTGAGGCAGCTGGCTTAAATTTACTGCCCTTAAAAACGGTAATTACTGCCGAAAAAATTACCCGTCAACGACAGGTTTTATCTAATTATCCCCAAGCTGGTTTACCAGTAACAGGATACGAAATTCACCAGGGAATAAGCCAATGGGAAAGTGAATCAGGTTATCAAAAAATGTTCGAGGAAGATGCTAGTCTAGGAATTGTCAATGATTCTCTGTCAATTTGGGGCTGTTATTTACATGGTATCTTTGATAATGGTTCTTGGCGAAGAACTTGGTTAAATCATCTACGTCAGCGTCGCGGTTTATTGTCTTTGCCTACGGGAATTGCTAACTATAGTGAACAAAGAGAAATAACCCTAGATGCTATGGCTAATTTATTGGAAGAACATTTAAATCTTACACCTATTTTTGCTCATTTGTAAGGAGAAATTATGACTATTGCAGTGCGTTTTTTACCCGATGATCTTATCATAGAAGCGGAAACTGGAGAACTATTATTAGATGTGGCCAAAAAAGCAGGAATTGACATTCCTACCGGCTGTTTAATGGGTTCCTGTCACGCCTGTGAAGTAGAATTAGATGATGGCACTCAAATTTGTAGCTGTATTACTGGTATCCCCGGCGATCGAGATTCTTTAACCGTTCATTTATACTCCGATCCGCTCTGGTAGTTGTTAAAGTTTTCTGATAACAGAAGTCAGCTATTAATGTTAAGTTTACGACTTCTAACTGGGAGAATAATGGCTCGGCGACTTCTCGTCTAGGGGAAGGTTTTTGATTTTTGCAAGATGTACATTGACAATAGTATATGCAATATATTCATAAAATACTATGGTATATCGTATCAATGGGATGTGACAATAAATTTCACTAAACCCTTGACAAAAGTTACTTTCTGTATTACCTTTCGACAGTAGTGGTGCTGCCACGGGAAATACTTACATATTAACTATCTTAAAATATGTCAGATTATTATCATTATCAAAATTCTTGCTGTGGGACTGCCCACGCTTATTTGCTACCTTCTCTAAGTCAGATTTTTGCCGATCTTGCTCCTCCTGAAAAGCGTATTTTTGATCTCGGTTGTGGCAACGGTTCGATCGCTAATTGGTTATCAGAAAAAGGATTTCAAGTCAGTGGCTGCGATCCTTCCGAATCGGGGATAGCAGAGGCAAAAAAAGCCTATCCTGAACTTGATCTATACGTTGGCTCCGCCTATGATGATCTGGCTAGTAAATTTGGTACTTTTCCGCTGCTAATTAGTTTGGAAGTGGTAGAACACGTCTATGCCCCGCGCAATTACGCTAAGACCGTTTATAATCTGCTGCAACCGGGAGGATATGCGCTGATATCCACTCCCTATCATGGTTATCTCAAAAATTTAGCCCTAGCGGCTACGGGTAAGATGGACGAGCATTTTACCGCTCTTTGGGATCACGGACATATTAAATTCTGGTCTGTCAAAACCATCTCAGAACTATAGCGCTTTTCACGTTAATGAGTTATCGACAAGTTTTGCCAACAAAGGGTTTAAGCCTCTTGCCCATGCCTCATTCTGATGAAAACTGCCATAATCACACAATAGGCTCTTCTGGTTTCTGTGCGGAAACGAGATCTATACTGATAGTTTCTTCCGCGGCTCGACGGAGCTTCGCCGAACGTCAAAATAGTCTTAAAAGTCTTGTCCCGTAAGCATTTTGCGTTCCATAAGCAAAAATTATCACACAAAGTCGAGAAGAGCCCACAATAAATACAGACAATAGCTTATGAATGCATCACGAACAAGTTTTCAAGCTGGTTGGTTAAATTTAGAGCAGGAATTAGTTTTACTTTTAACAGCAACAATTAATATTAAAGGTATGCCGAAAGCCTATCCAACTGTTCCGGAGCAAAGACAGGAAGATTACTATAATTCCCTGAAGTATTATATTAATTTTCATCCTCGTATCAAAAAAATACTATTTGTGGAAAATTCTGGTTGGCCTCTTGAGCGATTGCAAGAAACGACTCAAGAAAATCCCCATAACAAACAAGGCTCTTCGTTACCCTTTATGCTAAATCAACAGACAAGATGCCAAGATAACATACTTCTAACCCAAAAATTCCGAAAGTTTCTAAAGCCATAGCCTCTCCGTTTTATTAGTTTAAGTTTATTGTTGATTCCCTCGACCA
>NZ_JADBSZ010000047.1:0-6613 GCF_020246425.1 Microcystis sp. M079S1 | reverse complement strand
CGGAAGAAATTACATCGAAATAGATAGATGGTTTCCTAGCTCTAAAAGGTGTAGTAATTGCGGGTATATTGCTGAGAAAATGCCGTTAAATGTTCGAGAATGGGATTGTCCAGACTGTGGGACGCACCATGACCGAGATATTAACGCCAGTAAAAACATTTTGGCCGCAGGGCTTGCGGTGTCAGTCTGTAGAGCGACCATAAGACCAGAACAGAGTAAAACTGGGGCGGCAGGTGCGGAACCCCGCAAGGGAAAGAAGCAGAAACCTAAATCGTGAGGTTTGGGAATCGCCGTCCGTTTTACGGCGGTGAGGATGTCAATAACCTGAACATTTGTATTTAATTAGGGTGAATGACTATAATTAATGATAAAGCACAGTCAGCATTGACAATGATTAGCGATCAATCTCTCCCCCCCCAAAATATTGAAGCGGAAGAATCTATCTTAGGTGGTATTTTACTAGATCCAAAAGCGTTAGGTAGAATCAGTGATTTTTTAATTCCAGAAGCTTTCTATGTGAAAACCCATCAAGATATTTATCGTGCGGCGCTCGCTTTACAAGGGAAGGGAAAACCGACGGATTTAATGACGGTTAGCAGTTGGTTACAGGATAATCATCTGCTGGAAGAAATCGGGGGAATGCCGCGATTGTTACAATTAATTGAGCGCACTGTCTCGGCTGCCAACATCGATCGCTATGCTGAATTAGTGATGGATAAATATATGCGTCGTCAGTTAATTTCCACCGGGGGAGAAATTATTGAGTTAGCCAGGGATACGACGCTAGAATTAGAAAATGTTTTCGATGAATCGGAACAAAAGATTTTTCGTCTCACCCAAAAACGACCCCAGGAGGGTTTAATTTTTCTGGGGGATACTTTAATTGAAACTTTTAACGAAATTGAGAAAATGCAGGAGACGACCACTCTACCCGGTATCGAAACTCAATTTTATGATCTCGATGCGATGACCAGTGGTTTACAACCCTCGGATTTAGTTATTATCGCGGGTAGGCCTTCCATGGGAAAAACTTCTTTTGCTCTTAATATTGCCTATAATATCGCTCAACAGAATTTACCTGTAGCTGTCTTTAGTTTGGAGATGTCCAAGGAACAATTAGCCCAACGTTTGTTATCGAATGAGGCTAAAATCGAAAGTAATCGGATTCGCTCGGGCCGTTTGGGACAAAATGATTTAGAGAAGGTTCTTGGGGGACTAGAAAAGTTATTAAATTTGCCCATATATATCGATGATAGTGCCAATTTAAGTGTAATTCAAATGCGTTCCCAAGTGCGGCGTTTACAGGCAGAAAAAAAGGGGCAAATGGGATTAGTTTTAATCGATTATCTGCAATTAATGGAAGGTGGAGGTGATAATCGCGTTCAGGAAATTTCTAAAATTACCCGCAGTCTTAAGGGTTTAGCCAGAGAAATTCATGCTCCAGTAATTGCTCTTTCTCAGTTAAGTCGCGCTGTGGAATCTCGCAATAATAAAAGACCGATGATGTCCGATTTACGCGAGTCGGGATGTTTAGCGGGTGATAGTTTAGTTGAGTTAGCCGATCCTCGTGCTAAAGTGCCAATTTGTGAGTTAGTGAATTGCTCTAATTTTACGGTTTTTGCTCTTAATGAGGAAACAATGAAATTAGAAAAAGCACTGGTAACTAAGGTCTTTTCCACAGGATTTAAGCCAGTTTTTCGATTAACAACTCGTTTAGGTCGCACGATTAGAGCTACAGCCAATCATAAATTTTTGACTGTCCACGGTTGGCAAAGATTAGATGAATTAAATATTGGTAATTATATCGCTTTACCTCGCTTTTTACCTAGTTCGCAATTACAAACTATGAGTAATGCTGAATTAGCCTTATTAGGTCATCTAATTGGTGATGGATGTACCTTACCACGTCATAGTGTTCAATATACGACTAAAGAGTTAGATTTAGCCAATTTAGTTGCTTCTTTAGCGATACAAGTATTTGATAATCGAATTAATCCTCGAATTAGTCCTGAACATCAATGGTATCAGGTTTATTTAACAGCGAATTATCCCTTAACTCATAATATTAAAAATCCTATTTCTCAATGGTTAGAACGTCTAGGAGTTTGGGGGTTACGTTCCTATGAAAAATTCATTCCTCCTCAAGTTTTTGAGCAAACTCAATCAGCAATAGCCTTATTTTTACGTCATCTTTGGAGTACCGATGGTTCCCTTAAATTGGTTCAAGGAAAATCACCTCGTCCTATGGCTTATTATTCTAGCAGTAGCTTAAGATTAGCTCAGGATGTACAATCGCTTTTACTAAGAGTAGAAATTAATGGAAAGCTATCGAAACACTCACAAACAGGAAAAGGACGAGATCAATACCATGTTACAATAACAGGTAAATCAGACTTGAAGAAATTTACTGAGATTATCGGTGCTGTTGGCAGCTATAAAACCCAGTCTTTACAAGAAATAACTACTTATCTTCAAAATCACCAAGCTAATCCTAATAAGGATATCATTCCTAATGATATCTGGCGACTATATGCTGTACCCGCTATGGAACAAAGTGGTTTAACTACACGACAAATGCAAGCTGCACTGGGTAATCAATATTGTGGGACAAGTTTATACAAATCAAACTTAAGTCGAGAAAGAGCCAATAAATTAGGAGACATTCTTGAATGTTCCCAAATACAGCACTTAGCGGATAGTGATATTTACTGGGATGAAGTTATGGCAATTCAAGCGGATGGAGAGACAGAAGTGTATGATTTAACAGTAGATAAATTGCATAACTTTATTGCCAATAATATCATCGTCCATAATAGTATCGAACAGGATGCGGATTTAATTATGATGTTATACCGAGATGAATATTATAACCCCGATAGTCCCGATCGAGGTGTGGCTGAAGTAATTATTACTAAGCATCGTAATGGTCCCACTGGCACAATTAAGCTACTTTTTCAACCAGAATTTACCAAGTTTCTGAATCTTAAACAAAGTCGCTCTAATTATTAAAATGCAAGCAAATATTAATTATATAAAAACCAATTGGCTCTTAATACTTTTGGCAATTATCCTAACTCTCGGTGTGGTTTTTCGTTTCGCAAATATCGATAAAAAAATCTATTGGCATGATGAATCCTACACCACGATTAGAACCACTGGTTATCAAGCAAAGGAAATCGCTGATACTATCTTTCAAAATCGTCTTTTATCTACCACAGAATTAGGAAAATTTCAAAAACTGAAACCCGAAAGTAATGTTTTTGACACAATAAAATCTCTCGCTAAAGAAGACCCTCAACACCCACCTTTATACTTTATTATCTCTCGCTATTGGGAAAAAATATTCGGTTTTTCTACCGTTTCTTCCCGCAGTTTAGCGATTGTTTTTAGTCTTCTCTCCCTGCCATTTATTTACTATCTATCTCTAGAATTATTTGCGTCAAAGTTAACGGCAGTTTTAGCAGTAATTTTATTGGCACTCTCTCCAGTTGATATAATATTTGCTCAAATGTCCCGTCAGTATAGTCTTTTAGTTTTGTTAACGATAATTAGTCAATTGCTGCTGTTAAAATGCCTCAAAAAAAGAACTATTGTTAATTGGTCTTTATACACCCTCGCTAATACTCTCGGACTATACACCCATCTCTTTTTTATTCTCAACTTATTTGCTCAAGCAGCCTTTATACTTTGGTATCTTGTTATGAAACCAGAGCGAAAAAATAACTTGATATTTTTCCTGTTATCTGGGTTAACAATGATGATTTTATATATACCCTGGTTACAGGTTTTTTTAACTAACTATCAAAGAGCCTTTAACTCCACAAGTTGGGCTGCCGTTAACCATCTCGATTGGGGATTTATCAGTAAATTATGGCTCTTAACTTTTACTTCTCTATTTAGCGATAGCGATTTTGGTTTTAATAACATCTTCACCTATATATATAGACTGTTTTTTTTAATCTTAACTATCTATGCTTTTGAGCGAGTTTATCGCTACAATAACCCCATAGCTTTTACTTTTATGATTACCTCAACCCTAGGGCCTTTCCTAGCTTTAGTCATTCCCGATCTAATTTTGACCACCACTAGATCAACTGTCACCCGTTATCTAATTGCGACCTTTCCTACTATCTATATAACTGTGGCTTTTTTCTTGTCACAATTGCTTAATCAAGGCAAAATTTTAGGTAAAATTATCTTGACTTTTTTGTTAACTGCTAGTATGATATCGAACTTTAATAATGCTCTTTCCGAAACCAGTTGGGCAAAAGTTCCTAGTTATTGGAATGGCGAAGTTGCCAGAAAAATCAATGCTGTACCTAAGGCCATTATTATCAGCGACGAAGGTAATGACTGGACTAACTTAGGTGATTTGCTTTCCCTTAATTATCGTCTTAATGCTGATGTACAATACTTCCTGACTACCACTAACCCCGATACCGATAAGTTAAAAGAAGTCCTAGAAATTCCCTGCGTCAACTTATTTCTTTTTCGTCCTTCTAATCGGTTATTACTGGCCCTAGATCAATTCGATATTCGTCTTGATTATTTCTATCCCTATGGTCAATTGTGGCGAGTGAAGAAATAGGTAAATATATATTTTGGGTCAATCTAGCCTGAAAGAGTTGAGCAAAGCTGTTATCATAACCAGTTAAAAGCGTTAATCTTCACCTTAAAGAAATGACTTTTCTAATTCCGACCAGCGTTTGGCGGCAAATTCTTAAAAAGCTCCCCATACTACTATTCTTAGCATCTTTTCTCATAGTTCTACTCTTAGGCTATTTTTCCGCTGCTTTCTCTCAAAGTCGAGATCCTGATATCCGCGGTGTTTGGATTACCACCAACGATACTGCGATGCTGATGGACAGGGATAAACGACAACAGGCGATCGAGCAATTAGTTAATCTTAATTTTAATGCTATCTATCCCGTGGTCTGGAATTCCGGTTATGCTCTCTATCCTAGCGCGATCGCTAAACGGGAAGGAATACAGCCTTTTGTGCCTACGGGAGCGCAGGGACAAGATATCTTAGCAGAATTGGTGGAACAAACCCGTGGCAGGGGATTATTAGTCATTCCTTGGTTTGAATTCGGATTTATGGCTCCTCCCACCTCAGAATTAGCCTTAAAACATCAGGACTGGTTAACCCAAAAACGGGACGGAGGGACCACTTGGGTAGGGGCAGCCGGTGAGGTGGTGTGGTTGAATCCTTTCCGTCCCGAGGTGCAGAATTTTCTGCGGGAATTAGTCTTGGAAGTGGTGGGACAATACGATATTAACGGCATCCAATTCGACGATCATCTGAGTTTACCCAACGAATTCGGCTATGATCCCTATACTATCGCCCTTTATCAACAGGAAACCGAAAAAACGCCTCCGGCTAACCCCCGGGATCCCGAATGGACAAAATGGCGGGCCGATAAAATCACCGCTTTTCTGGCTAATCTCAAAGAATCAATTCAGGCAATTAAACCGAATATACTGCTTTCGATCGCCCCTAATCCCTACGAATTTGCCTATAATGGTCATTTACAGGATTGGCTCGGTTGGGTGCGGCAAGGATTAGTCGATGAGTTAATCGTACAGGTTTATCGTCCCGATCTGCCCAGTTTTCTCAAGCAAATAGAGCGTCCCGAAATTCAGGAAACCCAGCAAACTATCCCCACCGGTGTGGGAGTTTTAACCGGTTTACGCAATCGACCGATCGCCCTACCCTTTATTGAAGAAAAGGTATTGGCTGCTCGTCAACGGGGTTTAGGGGTGATTTTCTTCTTTTATGAAAGTCTCTGGCAGCAAGCTTTGGAACCTCCAGAAACCAGAAAAGCGGCAATTCAAGCGCTGTTTTCGCAACCAATCACTCCCCGTCTTCCCGTGGTGGAAAATATACCCTTAGTTAGTACGCCTGAACCTATTTACCAGCCAGAACTAACCCCCACACCTCCCCCCTTAGCGCCGGACGGGATCGAAATTCCTGTTATTCCCCCTCCGGGTAGTTAATAGCAATTTTGGACCACAGAGTCAATGCCACTGGCTGCTTGAACCCCCCCCTGAACGGTTACAAAATTATTTTCATTCTTCGCGTTTTGGTATCCTGTCAAGATAATAATCGTGTTGTTCGGCTCCGTCAGTGGGGAGTTGAGCGATAATTTCTGGCGGAACATCAGCCATAATTTCCTGAGCGATTTGCCAGACGGGTTTACGGGTTTCAGGATATTTTTCTGAGCGTGCCGATAGGAGGAAGTCGAGAACTTCTTGTAGGAGAGGCTCGGAGCTTTTCTCAATTTCCTGTAGGAGTTGTTCTTTGGCTGTCATACTAAATCCGTTGAGTATAGGCTACTTATAAGGACAGGCAAAAGGCAAGAGGCAAAAGGCAACAGTATGAATAAATAATCAGTTTTTAATAACCGGATTTAGTATCATGGGTGGTTTGGGATGGGGGGATATTCCAGATTATAGCGATGCCGTTCTTGATTTAGATCGCGGCTCTTGTGGTCTTGGGTATGAAGCAAAAGTTTTGGGTTGGGAGAGTGGAGAAATTGTCAGGATATTCTGACAAAGTTTGGGCTTAACTTCGTAAAGTTGATGATTTTTCCCAAGTTAAGGATTTTTGCGG
>NZ_JADBSZ010000046.1:0-11795 GCF_020246425.1 Microcystis sp. M079S1 | reverse complement strand
TTCCCAAATGCGTTTAACCGCTATGGGATAGAGAGGTGCGTAGTTCACCCAAGGAGAATCAATCTCTCGAAGTAAAAGTGAAGGGAATTTCTGAAATGGAATTCAGTCTGTCTATATTTGACTATACTTTTACTAACTATTCAGACATTGATGGGCTGAAAATTGTCAATCCTTTCAAGAGTCCCTAAACCTGCCGCAGCATAACAACGCGCTGGAGCGGACGGTCGGGAGCGGACGGTGGTGATGCTAAGGTTGTCTGCCGCCGCTCAACTTAACCGTTCCCCACACCCCACAACCCACAACCCACACCCCACAACCCACAACCCACGAAAAACTTTTTCCCTATGTGGGGAAAGATTCGCCAATAGACTGGACAAGAACCTCTAGATGGGCGAGGCTATGGGTGGCCATGGCAGTAAAACGCAGACGACTGGTGGGAACGGTAGGAGGACGAATTGCGGGGGCAAAAATCCCTTTTTCTAGCAGTTTTTGCGATAATTCTAGGGCTTGACCCGGATTGGCTACCGGTAAACATAAAATCGCCGCTTCTGAAGGCAATATATTAAAATTATTTAATTTACTCTTGACAAAATTAATATTTTGGTGTAAGCGTTGGCGACGTTCCGGTTCCAGACCAATAATCTCTAAAGCCATTCTAGCGGCGGCGGTGTCGGCGGGGGATAAACCGGTAGTATAAATCCAGGTGGCGGCGCGATTGCGGATAAAATCGATAATTTTGGCGTTTCCGGTCACATATCCCCCTAAACTGCCCAAAGCTTTACTCAGTGTCCCCATCTGAATTAATTCCCGTCCCTGACAACCACAATATTCCACGCAACCTGTGCCATTTTCCCCCATAACCCCGGTAGCGTGGGCCTCATCCACCAAAACCATGCAATTATAAATCTCGGCTAGAGCGAGAATTCCCGCTAGGGGACAGATATCCCCATCCATACTAAACACTGTATCGGTGAGCAGTAAACAATGACGATAGTGATGACGGTGGGCTAATAACTGATTTTCTAAGTCCTCGAGACTATTGTGCCGGTATTCTTTCACCGTGGCACCGCTTAACTTGGCTCCATTTTTGAGGCTAGAGTGATTGTATTGATCGCCTAAAATCAGGTCTTTCTGCCCGACTAAACAGGTAATTGTCCCCAAATTGGCTAAATATCCCGAACTAAAAACGATCGCGTCTTCGCTATTTTTAAAAGATGCGATCGCTAATTCTAAGTCTCGATGAATATCTCGGTGTCCACTTAATAGACGCGAGCCGGTGCTTCCAGTTCCATAGCTTTGTGTCGCTGCTATGGCTGCCGCGATCATTCTTTCATCGGCTGCTAATCCCAGATAATCATTACTGGCAAAATTGATCAGCGATCGACCCTCTAATTCTATAACGGCTCCGCCCTGGCCTTGAATGGTTTTAACCCTTCGATACCAATTGGCCCGATGGAGGGTTTTTAAGCTGTCCTCGATCCAAGAATAAGGATGATTCATGGGCGATTGATCAATATATAGCCAGATTGTTGCCGAAAAAAGGCTCTTTTAAGGGTTAATAGTTTCGTAAAAACGACAATCTTGACAGGGACCGGAGGGGTTAATCGCACAGCGCAACAGTTCGGATCTGGCGTTAAAACGACAACTAGCATCCCCCATCACCCAACGTCCTTCAATCAAACTTTTTTCGTTAGGAGTGGGAGCAGTTTGTACATAAAGGGATATTTTGCGTAAACAATAGCCACCAATCTTGTATTGATACTGGTGGTGACGTTCCAAAACCGCATAGGTTTGTCCTTTTAAGGCCAAATAATTACCCGGTTGTGGCATCCAATCCAATTGGATCTCCCCCAAACTTTGCCGCGGATGGGTCAGAATAACCTCCGTTGTTAATGAATCTTGCTCCATGATTATCCCTGTATTCTGGGCTACCTTTGCTCAATGGTAGCTTAGATCTCCGAGTCGATTAATAATTATATCTCCTGTAAAAATCAAAAATCTTCGGTTAGGTGAGCAGACTCCGAGACGGAAGACTCCGAGACAGGGGGAGAAAAAAGACAAGAGACAACTATCCTAGAATTGCCAATTTCCCGATTAAAGTGGAAGATAAACCGCAGGATTTTTCCGAGAATTTACTTTAAATCTCTTGCATAATTAATTTTTCAGGGTTCAAAAACGGCAAAAATAAGAATTAAATGGCATAAAGTGTGTAAATAGACCATTTAACTGATTATCATTCATTCTTAATTCTCCTGACTCCTGACTACTGGCTACTGACCCCTAACCCTAACAACAATTTTTGATTTTTACAAGAGGTCTTTTATGGTTTACCCCATCCCGCCTGAAGATAATCTACCGCAAAAATTTCCGAAAATTCCCTTAGATCGTCGCGCCTATGCTTTCCTGATCGACTTTGCCTCGATCTGGTTTTTAAGCTCCTTTGCTAACGGTACACCTGTACTGCAATTCTTCCTTTTTCTCCTGATTTGGTGGTGTTTGCGGGTGTTATTAGTAGCGCAGAATCAGGGTCAGAGTTTAGGCCGTTGGGCCTTGGATATGAAGATCATCGATCTACGACTTCAGCGTTTACCCGGAATTTTGGAGTTAAGCAAAAGAGAGGCGATCGCTGGTGGGGGGGCAGCTTTAATGATGGTAGGGTTAAATACTTTTTTTGGCAATCCTTTAAGTTTGATTTTACTATCTTCGCCCCTTTTCGCCGATTGTGGTATGGCGATCGGTGATGAACAATTGAACCGCGCTTTCCACGATCGCATCGGTGGCACGATTGTTATTCCCACCCGTCGGGGTTTTTCTCTCGATCTACGTTTAAGAAGGCTTTGGTATCAAATTAAGGGCAGAATGAGAAGATAAATATCAGTGATCAGTTATCAGTTATCAGTGATCAGTGATCAGTTTTAAGTTTTGAGTTTTAAGTGAGCAGTATTATAGCAGTTTTCATCAGAATGAGGTATGGGCAAGGGGCTTAAGCCCTTTGTTGGCAAAACTTGTCGATACCTCAGTAACGTGAAAAGTGCTATATGTGGGTTTTCCTGTAACGGGAAAACCCTTGATTTTGTCTCCCTGACTTGGTAATAGTCAGGAAAGATTAAGACTCCTGATGAGATCGCATTACAGTGGGAATTTAGGAAATCGGATCAGCGTTGGCATCGAAAAGCCCATAATTAAAGTTATTCCCCCATCCGACGGGCATCGGTGGGGGACAAGAATTAGTCTATTAGGAGTTTACCAAAATGTCAGAAGACAGATTAGAGCGGATCGAGAGAATAGTGGAATCGAACGCTCGCGCTATTCAAGCCCTAGCTGATGCCGTCGCTAGTGACCGCGAGGAACGGAAACAGGAGAAAAAAGGGCTTTACGATTACCTAGCTCGAATAGCAAGCGCACAATCAGATTTTTATGAGACTCAAGCCGATTTTTACCGGCATCTAGAGAGAATGGATGATCGACACGCTCAAATGATTGAAATCATCCGACAGATTAACAAGAACAGAAGCGATCAAGCCTAACCTCTAGAAGTTGCCCGTAGCCGTGCCTACGGGCTTAATTAAGCCCGTAAATATTTCGATAATGGGGTTGATGCTATAGCAGTTTTTATCAGAATGAGGCATGGGCAAGGGGCTTAAGCCCTTTGTTGGCAAAACTTGTCGATACCTCAGTAACGTGAAAAGCGCTATAAATAGCAGTTTCCCAGCATCTTTTCACTGTTTACTGTTTACCGATCACTGAAAAAGGCGGGATCGGCCGGGATCGAACCGGCGGCCTAGCGCTTAGGAGGCACTCGCTCTATCCAACTGAGCTACGACCCCAATTTTTTCCCTAACCATAATAAGCCATACGGCTAAACTGTTGATTGCCGTGGATTATTTAGAAGTTTTTTCGGGGGGTAATCTCGACTAATCAGGTAAAAAACGCCTCGATACCCACCCACTTTCTGTTTTATGGCTGCGATTTTGGCAGTATGTTAATTCTCTCAGTTCGGGAATCACTATAGGTAGTGTTTCAATGACTGATCAAACCTACCTGTAGTGGTATTAGTTCAACTTATGCCACTACAGGCAGTGGATAGCTTAATCCAAAAACACTATATGTGGAAAATGAGCGAACCGTCAGTTAATTTTATTTGCCCTTGAGGGCTTTTTGAAAATTCTTGCGATAGGCGGGATTAACAGCCAACAGAAGCGGCCAGAACAGCGTTAGAGCCAAACGATTGGGTAAACTGGAACTAAAATTAGTGCTTCTGTACCCATTCCAGAATTTCCAACCACCGGCACCGTAAACAATTATTAAGAGAAAAATAACCAGTCTCATGCCATCTCATCCTTAGATTTAGACAATTCACATCTCTCATTTTAAGCTTTGGTTTTGCCAGCTTGGGAAAAGAAAATATTGTTCTGAATCGGGGGGACGGTGTTAGAATGCCGGTTAGGAACTGGCTCGATCGAGGTCGGGAAACTAAAGCCATAATTTGCAAAAACTATTTAAAAACGGCGAAAAGATAGCCTTGGGAGGAAATTATGCGAGCGGTATTAATGGCAGGTGGTTCAGGGACAAGATTACGTCCGCTTACTTGTGATCTTCCCAAACCGATGGTACCGATTCTCAACCGTCCCATCGCCGAACATATTATCAATTTACTACGAAAGCATGACATTACCGAAATTATCACCACCCTGCACTATCTCCCCGATGTCATGCGCGACTACTTTCAAGACGGCAGCGACTTTGGGGTAAAAATCACCTACGCTGTCGAGGAGGATCAACCCCTAGGCACCGCAGGATGTGTGAAAAATATTGCTGAATGGTTAGATGATACCTTTCTGGTGATTAGTGGCGATAGTATCACCGATTTTGACCTGCAAAAAGCGATCGCATTCCATAAAAGTAAAAACTCGAAAGCAACCCTCGTCCTGACGCGGGTTGCCAATCCGATCGAATTTGGGGTAGTGATTACCGACAAAGAAGGCAGAATTCGCCGTTTTATCGAAAAACCATCCACCAGCGAGATTTTTTCCGATACTGTCAACACCGGAACCTATATTCTCGAACCAGAAGTCCTCGATTATCTCCCCTACAAAGAAGAAGCCGACTTTTCTAAAGATTTGTTTCCGCTGCTGCTGCAAAGGGGCGAACCTATGTATGGTTATGTGGCCGATGGTTATTGGTGCGATGTCGGTCATCTGGAGGCCTACCGAGAAGCGCAATACGACGCTTTATCTGGCAAAGTTAACCTAGAATTTCCCTATCGAGAAAAATCCCCCGGGGTGTGGGTCGGTACTAATACCTATATCGATCCTAGCGCTCACATTGAGGCCCCGGCCATGATCGGCAATCATTGCCGCGTTGGTGCAAATGTTCTGATCGAGAGGGGTTCGGTTATCGGCGATAATGTCACCATCGGTGCTGGTTCCGATCTGAAACGTCCCATCCTCTGGAATGGTGTGGTGATCGGGGATGAGGTCAATTTAGCCGCTTGTACGATCGCTAGGGGAACCAGAATCGATCGACGGGCCCAGGTACACGAAGGTGCGGTGATCGGACAATTATCGATCGTGGGGGAAGAAGCGCAGATCAATTCCGGGGTCAGAGTCTGGCCGAGTAAACGGATCGAATCGGGAGCCATCCTCAATATTAACCTGATTTGGGGAAATACTGCCCATAAAAACCTCTTTGGTCAACGAGGAGTATCGGGCCTCGCTAACATCGATATCACGCCCGAATTCGCCGTTAAACTGGGGGCATCCTACGGTTCTATCCTGAAACCGGGGTCAACGGTAATCGTCTCCCGGGATCAACGTAGTGTCTCGCGCATGGTCAGTCGATCGCTGATTGCCGGTTTAATGTCCGTGGGGGTGAATATCCAAAACCTACAAGCGAATGCTTTACCGATTTCGCGGACTTTAGTGGCTAAATTAAACGTAGTCGGTGGCATTCACGTTCGTATTCATCCCGATCGCCCAGATTTTCTCTTAATCGAGTTTTTAGACGAAAAAGGAATTAATGTTTCCAAAGCGAGGGAAAAGAAAATCGAAGGGGCCTATTTCAAAGAAGATCTGCGACGGGTGGGAATGCAGGAAATCGGCAGTATGTCCTATCCGGCTGATATTCTCGATAATTACCGCAAAACCTTTGAAACTCAGCTAAATGTGGAGGCCATTCGCAATAGTGGTTCCAAAATCGTCATTGATTACGCCTACGGAGTCTCAGGGGCAATTTTACCAGAATTACTGGCCAAATTTGGCTGTGATGCCGTGGTTCTCAATGCCAGTTTACGTCAGAATGCCCTTTCCATGCAGGAAAGAGAGTTACTGATCCATCAATTGGGCCATGTGGTGGAGGCCCTGAAAGCGAACTTAGGCGTACAAGTTTCGGCCAACGGGGAACAATTAGTCCTCGTCGATGAGAGTGGTTTATCGATTCGCGGGGAACAATTAACTGCTCTAATGGTGAATACAATTCTGACCGCCCATCCTCGCGGTACAGTGGTAGTGCCGGTTCATGCTTCTAGTGCCGTGGAACAGATCGCGCGTCGTCACGATGGCCGGGTGGTGCGGACAAAAGCCAGTCCTAGCGCTTTAATGGAAGGATGTCAAACCAATCCTAATGTGGTTTTAGGAGGATGTGGGCAAACTGGCTTTATTTTTCCGCAATTACATCCCGGTTTCGATGCCATGTTCAGCGTGGCGAAACTTTTGGAGATGTTAACCATTCAGGAACGTTCTCTAGCTCAGGTGCGGGCCGAGTTACCGCGCATTTATAATAAGAATACGGCGGTGCGCTGTCCTTGGAAAGTCAAGGGATCTCTGATGCGCTATCTGGTGGAGACTCACGCTACCGACAATCTAGAGTTAATTGATGGGGTGAAGGTGATTAATCCCCTTAATGATGACTGGGTATTGATTTTACCCGATGCCGGAGAACCTTTAGTACATATATATGCTAACAGTGAGCAGCGGGAATGGGTCGATCGGACAATTAAAGAATATCGTCATCGTGTCCAATATTTCGTCGAACATTACCAAGGCGAAATAGTGATGATTTAAGATTTTTTTGCCCTATTAGCCCCCGAAAATTGACTATGATGACTTTTTTGACCTAAAAAGTGTCTTAGCCCTGTAGATGCTCATTTTTCCCGCAAAAGCAAGGCGATTCGATCGGCCGCTGCCTCACCGGTGCGGATCGCTCCCTCAAAAAATCCCGGCCAGCGATCGGCCATTTCTGTGCCGGCCCAGTGAATCGGTCCGACGGGAGTAAAAAGAGCCTCGCCGAAACTTGTCCAGACTCCGGGGGGCATAAAAGCGGAATATGCGCCACCAGTCCAGGGATCCCCGGGCCAATCCACCTCATCGTAACTGATCGGGAAAAGGGCCTCTTGACCGAAATAAATAGCTAAATCCGAGAGGACGGCGGCACGGCGCGCCGGACTACTCATGGAGCGCCAACGGTTATAGCGATCGCCAACCACAAAGGTGGCGATTACCCCGACGCCGGTTTCGGGATCGGAACTATCAGCACAGAGTTCCAACCATTGACAATTCCCCTGAGCAACTCCCGCTAGTCCCTGTTTTCGCCAGAAAGGTTGCTCGTAGGAAATCAGGATTTTAGCGCAGCATCCCATCGGTACTCGTTGGGTTAGTTGTTCTCGCTGGGGTGGCAGCGGGGGATGATAAATAATGCGGCCGGCAAGATGGGGTGGCATGGCAATGATGGCAAATTTGGCGGTAAAACTGTTCTGGCTGGTTTCTATGGTGACACCGGCCGAGTCGTAATTAAGGCGAAAAACTGGTTCCCCCAGTCGAATTCGCTCTCCTAACTCCGCCGCGATCTTGTCGGGAATTTGTCCTGCTCCGCCATGGATCAGTTCGGCTTCTGGATGTTCAGCTTGAGCGGCGCAATTTTGTCCCCAAAGAACGTGCAGCAGTGAGACTTGTTGGGGTTCGGCTGGTCCGAGAAACCCCACTGCACGCGCCATATAAGCAAAATACCATTGACCAAAATCTGTGCTGGTGTTTTCTTCAATCCACTGGGCAAAAGTTTTACTGTCTAGTTTTTTGGTGTGATCGTTGCCTTGGGGATAACCTGAAGGTAGGGTTTTGGCTAGTTCTTGAAAACGCGCCCATGCTGACATCGCATCTTGCCATTCTTCCGTGCCGATATCGGGTACTTCTCCCTCGTGGAAACCTTGAAAAAAACCATTGAATTCATAGCGTTTGTTGTTGAACACTAGGACGGTTTTTCCCTGATTGGGAGAGGGAAAACGACGTATTTTATACTCGTCGAGGAGGGCTAAAAAACGCTCTTGGGTTGGGCCCACCCACTGACCACCTCGATCGATCCACTGTCCGGAGGGGAGATATTGACCAGACATTCTGCCACCGTAACGATTTCGCGCTTCGATTACCAGAACTTGATGACCTCGCCTCTGGAGATTACGCGCGGCGATTAATCCTGCTAATCCCGCCCCGACAACGATACAATCATAGCTAGTCAACTGGAGATTTGTCATGATTTTAGCCCCACAGAATATTTTATAATTAACAATTATTATTCTCCCCGATTTTTCCCTCAGTTTCTCTATCCATTGGCTCTTTTGATTAAATTATCTGCTGCTATCAATGTTTGATCTTCTTAGCGATCGCTTAAGCCAACACCTAGAACAAATTGTCCGAGAAAGAAACCCTTTTTTCTCTAGTCAAGGACATTTTTATGTGCGAGAATACCTGCGGCAAGAGTTAGGCAATTGGGGAAAAGTTGAATCACATTTTTTCTCATTTCAGGGAAAAGTTTACGAAAATTTAATCTTGGATTTGCCTAATAATAGTCAAAAACCTCCGATTTTAATTGGCGCTCATTATGACACGGTGCCGGGGTCGCCGGGGGCTGACGATAACGCCACGGGATTAGCGGTATTATTAGAATTAGCGAGGTTTTTTGGGGAGAATCAGGCTAATTATCCAATTCGTTTAATTGCCTTCGATCTAGAAGAATACGGATTACTGGGGAGCATTGCCTACGCAGAAAAATTAAAACAAACTAAGCAGGATTTAAGGTTAATGTTATCCTTAGAAATGCTCGGTTACTGTGATAAAAATCCCCATTCTCAAAAATATCCAGCTTTTCTAGAATATTTTTACCCCAACACTGGGGATTTTATCGCTTTGATTGGCAATCTCAAAACCCGCAAGGATTTAAATTTTCTCAGTCGAGTCCTGCGGGAAAATCAGACTCCCTGCGAGTGGTTGCCCGTAATTTTTGGAGGTTATATCGTCCCCGATACTCGACGCAGCGATCATTCTCCTTTTTGGAGTCGCGGTTATTCGGCAATTATGGTGACAGATACGGCTAATATGCGTAATCCCTACTATCATAGTTCTCAGGATACAATCGCTACTTTGGACTTAAATTTCCTAACACGAGTCTGTCAAGGTCTCTGTTTTGGATTGCAATCTTTACCGATGAGATAAAAGTTAGCGTGTAGTCCAGTAGGGTGCGCTCTTCGTTAGCGTAACGCACCAATCCCAGTTAGAAACCCAACATTATTGACGACATTGGTGTGGTTGGGTTTCGCTCAAGCGTCACTAATATTTGACAGACAAAAGTTATTATTGCTCAACCCAACCTACTGCTTAAGTCACTTGTCTTGGCAAAATTAAAGTCTATCCCGTGTTTTTCGATATCGATGTTGTTCTTTCGATCATCTCACTCAAACTGGATTTTTTGTACTTCACCGCCGAACAATTTTTAAAAATTCCCTTGGTGTAACGATCTCTGTTTTCCCATAGCGTTGCAGTATAAGCAAATCATTGTCACCAGTAATGAGATAGCGTGCTTCCCCACTGGTTGCCAGATTTAGGAATTTGTTATCGTCTCGATCTCGGCAAATTTCAGTGTGGTCAGTAGGTCTAATCAGCAGCGAAATTTCCAAAATTCTTACTAGCAGTTGTTGGCGCTGCTCCAGTGTAATGTACCTCTCGAACTTTGGGAGAAGAAGTTTTGTGACCAACTCGCCTATGGTTGCGGGACTTTGCAGAATAATAAAGTTATTAATCGCGTATTCTACAGCCAAAGCTGGTGTTGTCGTACTGCTTAAGGCGAAGCTTATAAAGACGTTCGTATCGATAACAATGGGTTCACGATTCATCTACTAAAAGCTCTTCCAACTTCTCATCAGTCAATCCCTGACTCTTGGCATAAGAACGAATTTCATTGACCACTTCCATCAAGGCTTGGGTGGTTTCTTCCTGTTCGTTCCCCGTCATCTCATGATTCTCGATTGTGAAATCGACACACGCATGAGCGGACAAACCTAACTGCTCGATCGCTGTGGGTATCTCGCTAATTTTAACGTTTCGGATCGTTGCTTTCATGTTTTCAAAGTAGCACAAATACAAATTGAATTATTATTCTTCAGCTTGTAGGTTGGGTTGAGCGATTTAATCCTTAGGAGAAAACTGCTCAATTCAATGGTTTGAGCGAAACCCAACATTCTTGACGATATTGGTGTGGTTGGGTTTCGCTTAAGCGTCGCTAATAGTAGTATCCTAACATCGGCAACAAATAAACCTCCGCAAACCATCTGTAACCATTGCTGGCGAACAGAATTTCGTTGGACGATCAGTAATGTGGTCAAAACAGTTATCGTAGGGCGTTGACATATTTTTCCCTCCGAATCATATATCATCTTAACCGTTCAGAGGGCGTTTATCAAGCCGCCATTAGTTTTGTAATGGGGATTTATGCCCCGCTCCAAAAACTTTTCGCCTTAAGGCGAGGTTTTAGACCCGATTTTTTCGATAAAAGCAGACCACGAGAGAATTTTTCGCAGCACCAAAGCTCTGCAAGAATTATCACTTTAAGCGGTGACATTTTCTGTTTCTGCTGGTTGAATTTCCGGCATTTCTACTTTAATTAAACTCACTCTAGCACGATAAAGTAGTTTTTCCCCATGACGATAGCCCCGATAACGAACTAAAACGGGTGTACCGATTGCTGCTTGACCATCGATCAATTGATGGATTTGCGGATCATAACTCACATGATCACCGACACTGTCAATTGGTTGCACTCCCCAGCGCTCCAGTAACTGCATAATCGGTTTAACTAGGGAGAGGATTTTGACGGCTGCTAGGTCGGGATTTTTGCGGGCAACGGCCTCGGCCGTGGGCCATTGAACTAACCAAGATTCGATCGCTTCGATGCTTTGACGTTGAAATTCTGCGGCTAATTCTTCTTTTTGCTTGTCTAATTTTTGCTGTAAATTCTGATACTCTTGTTCGAGAATTTTTGATTCCCCTGAACGATCCTCTGTCCCCATCGTCGGGATTTGAAAATGAGCGAGAAGATCGCTAACTGGCAGCTGCAGCGCATTAGCTAATTTCACCAAAGATTCAGAGGATAATTTGGCGATTAAGCCATGGCGAACTCTCTGCAATTGCCAAGAAGATAGACCCGATAACTGACTCAATTCTTCCAGATTTTTACAGCCAATTTCTGCCATTAACTGCTCTAATTTTTGCCGATGATATTTATATAAGGACTCATTCATGGGACTTCTCAGCTTAAGCGATGTGTTTAGCTAAAACGGATTTAGGGGCGCGACGAACTCGACAGAGAATTGTTTCTTTACCGAGACGCTGTTGACATCCTCGCCGCCGTAAAACGGACGGCGATTCCCAAACCTCACGATTTGGGTTTCTGCTTCTTTCCCGAAGGATTTTTCGCACCTGCCTTAACAGATTTACTCTGTTCTGGTCTTATGGTCGCTCTACAGACTGACA